>JBKPDN010000334.1:0-19899 GCA_046727875.1 Actinomycetota bacterium
GGAAGAGACAACGGTGCTGGGCGTTCCTTGCCTTACATTGCGCGACAACACCGAGCGCCCCATCACGCTGACCGAGGGGACCAATGTGCTCGTAGGTCGGGACCCTGACCGAATCGTTGGGGAAGCACGCCGTGTGCTGAGACAAGGAGTGGAGCGACGGTGCCCCAAGCTGTGGGACGGCAAGGCGGGCGAGCGCGTCGCAGAGGTGATCGTCCAGGGCCGGCGAGCAGAATCGCAGCTGCGGCCGACAGATCTGGCGTAGCGCGCAATTGCTGGTCAATGCGGTAGGGCTGTCGGGGAGCCCCTCATGACGTACCTGATTACCGGGGGCGCGGGCTTCATCGGCTCTCATCTTGCAGAGGCGCTGCTTGCCAAGGGCAGCCGAGTCGTGGTTCTCGACAACCTCTCAACCGGGCAGCGGGAAAACCTCGGCCGCGCAGCTGCCAATAACAGTCTGCGGTTCGTTCGGGGTTCGGTGCTCGACGAGTCGGTCGTGGACGAGGTCGTCCGCGAGGCCGATGGTGTCGTGCACCTCGCAGCCGCCGTCGGCGTGAAGCTGATCGTGGAGCAGCCGCTGCCGTCACTTACGACGAACATCCGAGGCTCGGAGATCGTGCTCGCTGCCGCCCAGCGGTACGGCAGGAAGATCCTGCTCGCCAGCACGTCGGAGATCTACGGCAAGAACACGAACGTCCCGCTCGCGGAGACCGCGGATCGACTCTTGGGCTCGCCGGCGGTGGCGCGGTGGGCCTACAGCACCTCCAAGGCAGTCGACGAGATCCTCGCCTACGCGTACCAGAAGGAACGCGGACTGCCGACGGTCGTCGCGCGGCTGTTCAACACGGTGGGGCCCCGGCAGAGCCCGGCGTACGGCATGGTGATCCCGCGTTTGGTGCGGCAGGCGCTCGCCGGGGAGCCTCTCACGGTGTACGGCGACGGCTCGCAGACCCGGTGCTTCTGCCACGTCAGCGACGTGGTCGATGCGCTCATGAAGCTGCTCGACCACCCCGACGCCGAGGGCGACGTGTTCAACGTGGGGTCCACCGAGGAGATCTCGATCCTCGAGCTCGCACGGCGCGTGAAGACTCGCGTGGGGAGCACATCGCCCATAGAGTTCATTCCGTACGACCGGGCCTACGAAGCGGGCTTCGAGGACATGCTTCGTCGCGTTCCGGACACCAGCAAGATCACCAGCCTTACCGGCTGGAAGCCGACCCGCACGCTGAACCACATCCTCGACGACGTGGTCCGGGAGTCGACCCAGGAGAGATCGCGTTCAGGAACACACGACGAATAGGTGACGACAAAGGTTTCTCCACAGTGCCGGAATCTGCGAGCATGCCCCCGTGAATCGTGACGCGGTGAGAGGCAACCCCACCGTGGTCGTCGTCGGGCAGGGCTACGTCGGTCTGCCGCTGGCGATGCGCGCCGTCGAGGTGGGGTATCGAGTCATCGGGTTCGACGCGGACGGAGAAGTCGCGAAGCGGCTGAGCGCCGGGTGGTCGCACGTCGAGGACGTTCCCGCCGAGCAGGTCATTGCGGCGCTCGCGACGGACCGGTACTTCGTGACGAGCCGGCCGGAGGACGCCCGGGATTTCGACATCGCCGTCATCACGGTTCCGACGCCGTTCGGTGACGGAACACCCGACCTCTCGTTCATCGAGGCCGCGGGCAGGGCGCTCGCGCCGTCGGTGCGCCGCGGCTCGATCGTGATCCTGGAGTCGACGACGTACCCCGGTACGACCGAAGAGCTTCTCGTGCCGATCCTCGAGGAGGGCAGCGGGCTCGTCGCGGGCGACGATTTCCACGTCGGCTACAGCCCCGAGCGGATCGATCCCGGCAACGACCGCTGGGATCTCGCCGCCATCCCCAAGGTCGTCTCAGGCATCGATGCCGCGTCGCTCGAAGCGGTGCGATCGTTCTACGACACGCTGGTCGAGCGCACGGTCCCCGTCTCGGGCCCGAAGGAAGCCGAGCTCACCAAGCTGCTCGAGAACACGTTCCGTCACGTGAACGTCGCGCTCGTGAACGAGCTCGCGATGTTCGCCTACGACCTCGGCATCGACCTCGCCGAGGCCATCGATGCCGCTGCCACCAAACCGTTCGGATTCATGCCGTTCCGACCAGGTCCGGGCGTCGGGGGGCACTGCCTGCCGATCGACCCGAGCTACCTCTCTTGGCAGGTGCGCCGCCGACTGGGACACACCTTTCGCTTCGTGGAGCTGGCCAACGACGTCAACGCCAGCATGCCCGACTATGTCGTCCGTCGGCTCGTCGTCGGGCTCAATCAGCGCTCTCGGCCCGTCCACGGCAGTCGCATTCTGCTTCTCGGGCTCTCCTACAAGCGCAACACCGGCGACGCACGCGAGTCACCAGCGCTGCGAGTCGCCGACCAGCTCCTCGAGCTCGGTGCGGACGTCCGCGCCGCAGACCCGCACGTCTTGGACAGCGCCGTCGATCGCCGGGTTGTCCGGGTCGAGCTTCGTACCGAAGAGCTGTCGTCAGCCGATGCGGTCGTCGTGCTCACCGATCACGACGCCTTCGACTTCGACCTCGTCGCGACCCACGGGCAATACGTGCTCGATACCCGCCGCCGGGTAAAGGGGCCGGCGGTCGAGCAGCTGTGAGGCGTTAGGCAGTGCAAGGCCGCTGGATCCTCGCGTTCGGCCTGGCAACGGGCGTTGGCGCGATCGCCGTACCGGTGCTGCGCCTCCTCGCTCTCGACGTGGGGCTCGTCGACTCCCCGGGACCGACGAAGGTGCACGCGCGCGACATCCCATATCTCGGTGGCGTCGCCATCGCGGCCGCAACGATCGCGGGCTGGCTCCTCGAGCCGCGGCTGGGCACGCGGATGGCCGTGCTCGCGCTGGCTGCCATCGGGGTGGCGTTGGTGGGCCTCGTCGATGACCACCGGACGCTGGGGCCCTTCTTCCGCGTCGCGGTCGAAGCGAGCGCGGCCGGTGCCGTCATCATCGCAGGCGTGCGCGCCGACCCGTTCGGTATCCCAGCCCTCGACATCGCGGTCACGTTGGTCTGGATCGTGGGCGTGACCAATGCCCTGAACCTCTTCGACAACATGGACGGCCTGGCGGCAGGGACAGCGGGGATCGTCGCCGCAGGTGTGTTCGCGCTCGCGGCCATCAGCGGCCAGGAGATGGTGGCCACGGTGGGCGCCGCCTTGGCCGGAGCCTGTGCGGGGTTCCTCGTCCACAATTGGCGTCCGGCGTCGATCTTCATGGGCGACGCCGGCTCTCTGTTCCTTGGCTTCGTGCTGTCGATCGCGGTGCTCGAGCTCAGACCAGAGGTCTCTCTGCCGTGGAGTGTTGCGGTGCCGATCTTGCTGCTGGCGTTACCGGTGCTCGACACTTCGATGGTCACGATGGCCCGAATGCGACACGGACGACCTGTCATCGTCGGCGGAAAGGACCACCTCTCGCACCGTCTGGTAGCCCTGGGGATGTCACCGCCGGTCGCGGTCGCGACGCTCCTCGGAGTCGAAGGTGTGCTCACAACCTTCGCTGTCGCGTGTGGCAGCGGCGCGGTGCCGCTCTGGGTCGGTGTCGCCGTTGGCGCGGTCGTCCTTGCCGGCCTCGCCGCAGTGACGGCGCGGGCGCGCGTGTACCCCGAGACGGCGATCGGCTTTCGGATGAGTTTCCGCCGGAAGCTGGGCAGGGTGGCGTCGGACGAGGGGGATCTGCACGCGGCCGCGCTCGCCGCTGCCGGTCACGACGGTCTGGACCAGTAGGTGCCCGGCCGCTGGGCCCTCGCCTTCACGATCGCCGCCGTCGTCGCGATGGTGGGCGCGGCCACGCTGAGGGCCGCGTCCCGGCGCGGCATCGAGCGCGCCCGTCGTCGTGGCGGTCTCGCGCTCGTCGCGGGCGTGATCCTCGGCTCGTTCCTGGTGCCCAATGTGCCGGGATGGATCGGCGTGGCCGGCGTCGGGGCGGTTGCGCTCGCATTGTTCGGCACCGCCGACGACGACCATGCATTTCCCGGCTGGGTCCGCCTTACGGCAGTATCCGTTGCTGCGGCGGCAGTGGTGGCGACCGGCGCACGCGTCGAGCTGACGGGGGTCGCGACACTCGACGTCGTCGGGACGATCGGGGTGATCGTCGCAGTCGCGATCGGGACGCGCTGGCTCGACGAGACCGACGGCCTTGCGGCCGGTACGTCGGGCGCAACGGCTGCCGGGGTCTTCGCCATCGCCGCCTTCGGCGGCCAGAACGTCGTCGCCGTCGTCGCCGCCGCGATCGGCGGCGCGTGCGTGGGCCTTCTCACCTACAACATGCGCCCCGCGTCCGTGTTCGTGAACGAGGGCGGAGCCCTCTTCCTCGGGTACCTCAGCGCGGTCCTGGCCATCGAGTTGAGCCCGGTGATCGCGGCCCCTGGGAGCGCGCTCGTACCGCTCTTGTTGCTGGCAGTTCCGCTGCTCGAGATCACGCTCGTGCCGCTCGGTCAGCTACGCCACCGACGGCGCGTGCATCCGGGTCGTCGGGATCACCTCTCTCACCGGCTCTCGACGCTCGGTCTGTCCCGCGCCGGGTCGATCGCGGTGCTCGTGGGCGTGCAATTGATCCTCGCCGTGATCGCCGTGTTCGTCGGCCGCGGTGTGCTCGCTGGTGCCGCGGGCGCAGCGCTCGGCGGTGGAATCGTGATGGCGCTCGCGCTCGTGACCGGTACGCGGAACATGTACGGCGAACGGGCGCCCGGTTTCAGCCGGCGAGTCACGCTCGCCGTTCTAGGCCTGCTGGCACTCATCGCCGTCGCCTCTATCCCGTCGGCGCTCGCCGCGTTCCAAGCGCGGCGCACGGTCGACAATGCGCGCGTCCTCGTCGAACGCGCGCTCGACGCCGCCCGCGCCGGCGACGCGAAGACCGCGCGGGCCCGGTTCGGCCAGGCGGCCGGGGAGTTCGAAGACGCCCGCGGGCTGCTCGACAACCCGGTGGTCTCGATGGGCTTGACGATCCCCGTCGTCGGCCCGAACCTGCGCGCAGCGCGCGACATCGCCCGCGTCGGCGCCGACCTTGCGCGGAGCGGGCAGAAGACCGCGGGCACGGTCGACCCCGATCGGCTCCACGTCGTCGACGGCACCGTGCCGCTCGCCGAGGTCCAGCGCGTCACGCCCGAGCTCCAACGCGGTGCTCGTGACCTGCAGCGGGCGGTGCGGTCACTCGACCGGATCGATCACACCTTCCTACTCCCGCCCGTGCGTGACGGCCTGCGCAAGGTGGATCGCCAGCTCGCCAATGCGTCGGACGAAGCCGACAACGCGGTGGCGTCCGCCCGGCTCGCGCCCGCTGTCTTCGGCGGTCAGGGCACTCGCCGGTACTTCCTTGCCGTCCAGAACACGGCCGAACAGCGCGCCACGGGCGGGTTCGTCGGCAACTGGGGCATCCTGACGGCCGAGGGTGGCAAGGTGCAGCTCGACCGCTTCGAGCGGATCTCCGTCTTGAACCCGCCTCCGGGTACGGATCGACCCCTCACCGCGCCGGAGGACTACCTGCGCCGCTACCAACGCTTCCAGCCGTCCCAGGCCTGGCAGAACATCAACATGTCGCCCGACTTCCCGACCGTGGCTCAGGTCATGGCCGACCAGTACCGGCTGGCAACCGGCGAGCAGGTCGACGGCTTCCTGGCCGTCGACCCCGACGGCCTGGCAGCTCTCTTGCGGCTGACCGGGCCCGTCAGCGTGCCAGGATGGCCAGAGCCATTGACCGCCGACAACGTCGTGCGCGTCACGCTGAACGACGCGTACGTTCGCTTCGGCGGCGCAGATCCGGAACGCGTCGACTTTCTCGGCGACGTGGCCCACTCGGTCGTGGATCGCGCGACGCACGTGCAGCTCGGGAACCCGGCCAAGATCGCTCGCACCCTTGGCCGTGCCGCCCGCCAAGGGCACCTCATCGTTGCCATGACGCGACCCGAGGAACAGGCGCTCGCCCAACAGCTCGACATCGCCGGGAAGATGCCGGCGATCCACAGCGACTCGCTCCTCGTCACGACCCAGAACGGAGCCGGCAACAAAGTCGACTACTTCCTGAAGCGCCACCTCGCGTACACGCTCCATGTCGACCCGGGCTCCGGTGGCCGCGTCGCGCAGCTGCGCGGACGGCTTGACGTGCAGCTGGACAACTCGGCCCCGAGCGCGGGGCTACCGCAGATCGTGATCGGACCGTTCGACGCGCGCTTCGCGCCGGGTGAGAACCGATCGTTCGTCTCCGTCTACACACCGCTCGGTTTCACGGCGGCGACCGTCGACGGTCAGCAACAGCTGCTCGACGGGACCACCGAGCTGGGCCGCAACGTCTACTCGACCTTCGTCAGCGTGCCGGCGCAGAGCTCGAGCACGCTGGCGCTGGATCTCACCGGAACGCTGCGACTGGAGCACGGTGGCTGGTACCGGCTCGATCTCGTGCGACAGCCGGGGCTGACGCCGGATGACGTGACGGTCAACATCGACGTGCCCGCCGGATGGCGCATCGCGGATAAAAGGGGCGTTCAGCGCATCGCGGGGCGAACGGCCACGACCAAGCTCCAGCTCGATCACACGACGACCGTGAAGATCCGGCTCGCCCGTGCCAGCAGCAATCTCTGGCAGGAACTCGTGGAGGGATCATGAGTCGCAAAGGCTGGACATGGGGACGCGAACGCGCGAGCGTGAGTGCTCACGGCCGGACCCCCCGGGGGTGTTCTATGCGTACCCTCAAATTGGCAGCGCTCTCCGCGCTCTTTCTCGGCGTGCTCGCCGTCCCCGCGGCAGCACAGCCCTACCCGCCTTCCGGCGGTTGCAGCCTCGCCCTCAGCAGCTCGGTCGTCCCCGCGGGGGGCACCGTGGTCGTCAGCACGACCGGCTCACCGTGCTACGCGCCGGGTGCGTCGGTCACGCTCACATTCACGTCGGATCCGGTGAACCTCGGCACGGTCACCGCCAACGGGGCCGGCCAGTTCTCGACCACCGTCACCATTCCGTCGAACGCGACCGCCGGCACGCACACGATCACTTCCAGCGGGCCTGGCGCGAGCGGTGGGACGCTGGTCCTCAGCGCTTCGCTCACAGTGACCGGCGCGAGAGCTGCGGCAGCTGGCGCGCCGGGTCAGCTCGCCTTCACGGGTTCGACCGACACGGCGCCGTTGCTGTGGATCGCGCTGGTGGCGCTCGTTTTGGGCGCGGCGCTCGTGGTGGGAGCTCGGCGGCGGATGACCACCCGTGGCCGCGAGGTCGGGAGTAGCTGACCACCCCTCAGGCCGTTACGCAGACGCTCGTAGGCCGGGAGCGCGGCATTGGGCGGTGTACGTGGTTCGCTTGCCCTCACTCATCAGGGCCGCGGCGCGCGCGCCGAGGTTCCTGGGTGGCTTGACGTGTTAGAGGCCGATGTGTGCGTGATGCCGGTGAGAGCGAGGTAGGCAGTGGGTTGGTGCTCCGAGTTCGGAGTTCAGATCGCAGAGTGCGACCACCCGATGGTCGCCGGCGCCGACGCCTGCCACTGCGACGTCTGCGGCACTCTTTGTGAGGGTCGCTTCGACGGATGCCCTGACGTCTGGGCGCGTGGCCCGATACACGTCAACTTCGTGCGCCAACCTGCTTCCCGCGCGGAGCGCTACGGGGCTCGATCGAACGGCTCGAGCGCGGAGACCTCACGACCAGCGGACGCCGAGTCGGAACCGGCGTCGCCCCAATACAGCGCCAACGGAATGGGCGAGGTGCTGCAATCGCTCAGTCGGCTCGAGGACCGTCTGAACACGCTCGAGAGCTCGGTGCTCGACGGTCAGTCGGCGGTCGCCCAGAGCGAGGTTGCCGAGCTCCTCGAGAAGCTCCCTCGCCGGCTCGGCGAGGAGATCCGCTCCGCGCTCGACTCCCGCGAAGACGCCCGGATCGAGCGTCTGGACGGTGCCATCGCGCGCTTGCTCGAGGCGGTCGTGGCGCTCGATGTGTCGGCCAACCGCGGTCGGAGCGACGAGCCCGCCCCGAAGCCGCGGCGTCGGTCTCGCGCCGCCGGCTGACCGCCGTTGGCGGTCACAAGCGACGCCGCGCCGACAACCCGGATCCTCCTCGTCTGCACGGCGAACATCTGCCGATCGCCCATGGGCGCGGCGCTCCTGCGGCGGCGACTCGCCGATCTCGGCGCGGCGGCGGAGGTGGAGACGGCGGGCTTGCTCGACTCGGGCACACCGGCCAGCGAGCCGGCGGTTCGGCTCTTGGCAGCCCGCGGCCTCGACGTGAGCCGTCACGTCAGCCGAACCCTCGCCCCCGAGCTCGTTCGCTCGTCGACGCTCGTCATCGGGATGGAGCCACGCCACGTGCAAGAGGCGGTGCTCCTCGCGCCTGAGGTCTGGCCGCGGTCGTTCATGCTGACCGAGTTGGTGCGCCGAGGAGAGGCGATCGGGCCCCGGGCCGGCGAACCGTTGGCGGCATGGCTCGGACGGGTGCACCTGGGTCGCACGCGCGCCGACTTACTCAGTGGCCCCGACCAGGGGCTGGCCGACCCCTACGGTCGTTCCGACGAGGCGTACCGCGACACCATCGAGGAGCTCGACGTACTGCTGGCCCGCTTCGTCGACCTCGCCTGGGGCCACGCGCCCGCCTGAGTGTTGCTCCGGTCTCCGCCCGCCAGGTCGGCTCCGCGCTTCCCCAAGCGTCGGGGGATGCTGGCGATGGGACTCGCCACGATCGTGATGGGCAGCTGCGCTCCAGCGAGCGCGCAGCCGGGGCCTGCGCCCGTCGATCGCGACCGGGCCACCGCCGTAGCTGGGACGATCCAGCCGGGTGACCTGTCCGCCGGCTACGTCGAAGTCACGCCCGCGATCGGCGAAGCGACAGGCATCGAGACCGCGCTCCCAGGTGCAACGCGCACCAGGGAATGCGGATCGGTCGTAGCGACCTTTGGGGGCGGTCGCGCGCGGCACGAGCCCGTGGCAGCCGCCGTCGGCGCGACGTTCGAAGCGGGCCAAGCGACGGGCACGCGGAGGGTCGTTAGCGCGCTCACCGTCTACGGAGACACGCTCGGCGCGGAACGGGCCTTCGCGCCACTCGCGGCCCGCGGCGCCGAGCGTTGTCTCGACACGGTGCTCGTGCGCCGAGCCGCGCGGACGTCCGCGCAGCTCGCGGGCGAGCCGCGTATGAAGGTCGAAAGGGTGAAGGGCAGAGTCGTTCGTCACTCCGGAGCACGGATCGGTGACCAGAGCACCGGCTACCGCGTCACGGTCACGATCACGCTGCAGCGAGGCGCGACGACCACAAAGATCAGCGAGCCTGCCGACGTGCAGTTCGTGCGGGTGGGCCGGGCGATCGGAGGGTACGTGATGCTCGCCTTGAGCGCCCCGATCGACGACCAGGCGTGGCGATCTGTCGTCACGGTCGCCGCCGATCGTCTCGAACCGGCGAGCGCGCTCGACACGCTCAACGAGTTCCGCGCCGACGTCGGAGCACCGTCGCTGGGCTCGGCCGCGACGGGGGTGACAGCCGAGGCGCAAGCCCTCGTCGCGTGCCTCGCCGCCGGCGGGGAGGGCCGTATGCCCACGCCTCACACACCCGACCCGGCACTCCGGTGCAACGGCGCGGCCGATTTCGACCTCGCAGCGACTGGTGGGATGAACTCGGCGGTCTCGATCGACGACCCGAACACACCCGCGCGCTCGGTGGTCGAGGAGCTGGTACGTGCTCCGTATCACGGGCTGACGCTCGCGTGGCCATCGCTGGTCGAAGTCGCGTATTCCGAAGCGCTGTCCCCGAGCGAGGGAGCGAACGCCTCTGGCCGTTCCCGACAGTTCACCGCGCTCGACGTCTTCGGGGCCGGGACCGGCGACAGTCGCGGGCCGATGCTTCCCCTCATGTCGTGGCCTGCTGGCGGAGCTTCCGTACCCGGGAGCGTCACGACGAACGAGGAATGGCCCGACCCCGTGCGAGCGTGCGGCTGGCAGCGGGCCGGTCCGCCGATGTGGGTGGGGACCGGTATCCCGCAGGCTGCGAGCTCCGCCTTGCAGGTCACGAACGTGGCGCTCAGCGACGCTCGCGGGCGGCCCGTGACGACCCAATGGTGTCGCATCTCCCGGGCCACGAACCCCCACTCCGATCCCGCCGAGCGATCGACCGTCGACGAGGCGCTCTCGCTCATGAATGCAGAGGTGTGGCTCCCGAGCACTCCTCTCGCTCCGGGGCGCTACCGCGTGTCGTGGACGACGAGCTCGGGGACGGTGGCCGGCGACTTCGCCGTCCGCGGGTGAGATACCCCTGACCTCTCGGCGGACCCGTCGTACCCCGCCGGTACCATCGGCGCGATGCCTCCCCTCGAGCTCGTTTCCCCCTTCACCGCCGCCGGCGACCAGCCTCAGGCGATCGAAGGGCTGGCCACGGGGATCGAGCGCGGCGACCGGTACCAGACCCTGCTCGGGATCACCGGGTCCGGGAAGTCGTTCACCATCGCCGGTGCCGTCGCCCGGGCGCAGCGGCCGACGCTCGTCCTCGCGCCCAACAAGAGCCTGGCGGCCCAGCTCGCCAGCGAGTTCCGGGAGTTCTTCCCCAAGAACCGGGTGGAGTACTTCGTCTCCTACTACGACTACTACCAGCCCGAGGCGTACGTCCCGTCGACGGACACCTACATAGAGAAGGACTCGTCGATCAACGACGAGATCGACCGGCTCCGCCACTCGGCGACCAGCGCGCTCATGTCGCGGCGGGACGTGATCATTGTGGCGTCGGTCTCGGCGATCTACGGCCTCGGCGCTCCGGACATGTACGAGCAGCAGTGCCTGATGCTCGACGTGGGGGAGGAGCGCGACCAGCGGGCCATCCTGCGCCGTCTCGTCGAGCTGCAGTACGAGCGCAACGACGAGGGCTTCGCCCGCAACAAGTTCCGCGTGCGGGGGGACTCGATCGAGGTGTTCCCCGCCTACGAGGAGCGCGGCGTGCGCATCCAGCTGTTCGGCGACGAGGTCGAGCGGATGTGTTCCGTCGACCCGGTGACCGGCGAGATCGTCGAGGAGCTCGACCGCTTCGTGCTGTTCCCGGCGTCGCACTACGTGACGGACGAGGACAACTTGGAGCGCGCGATCGGGCAGATCGAGGAGGAGCTGAAGGACCGCTTGGCGTGGTTCGAGCAGCGGGGCAAGCTGCTCGAGGCGCAGCGCCTCCGGATGCGCACGACCTACGACCTCGAGATGCTGCGCGAGATCGGTACGTGTGCCGGCATCGAGAACTATTCGCGCCACCTGGACGGACGCGACGCCGGCCAGATGCCGTACACGCTGCTCGACTACTTCCCCGACGACTTTCTGTGCGTGCTCGACGAGTCGCACGTGACCGTCCCGCAGCTGCACGGGCAGTACGAGGGTGACCGGTCGCGCAAGGAGACCCTCGTCGAGCACGGCTTCCGCCTCCCGTCCGCGCTCGACAACCGGCCGCTGCGTTTCAACGAGTTCATGGAGCACGTGAACCAGGTCGTCTACATGTCGGCAACGCCGGGGCCGTACGAGCTCGAGACGTCGAAGCAGGTTGTCGAGCAGATCGTGCGCCCGACCGGTCTTGTCGACCCCGAGGTCATCGTGAAGCCGACAAAAGGTCAGATCGACGACCTCGTCGAGGAGATCAACGCCCGCGCCGAAGCCGAGCAGCGCGTGCTCGTCACGACGCTGACGAAGAAGATGTCCGAGGACCTCACCGACTACCTCATCGAGCTGGGGATGCGCGTCCGCTACCTGCACAGCGAGATCGACACGCTCGAGCGGGTCGAGATCCTGCGCTCGCTGCGCCTCGGCGAGTTCGACGTGCTCGTCGGCATCAACCTCCTGCGAGAGGGCCTCGACCTCCCCGAGGTCTCGCTGGTCGCGATCCTCGACGCCGACAAGGAAGGCTTCCTGCGCTCGGACACGTCGCTCATCCAGACGATGGGCCGCGCCGCCCGCAACGTGGACGGTCAGGTGATCATGTACGCCGACCAGGTCACCGACTCCATGCGGCGCGCGCTCTCCGAGACGAACCGCCGGCGCAAGGTGCAGCTCGAATACAACGCCGAGCACGGGATCGACCCGCAGACCGTGCGCAAGAAGGTCGTGGACATCCTCGAGATGGTGCGCGCCCGTGAGGGTGAGGACGACGATGCCCGCGCCGGCCGTGGTCGTGGGCGCGGGCGAGGACGGGGAAAGCGCTCGGCGGTGTTCGATCTGGCCGGCGTCGCGCCCGACGACCTCGGCAAGCTCATCCAGACCCTCCAGGACGAGATGCACGACGCTGCCAAGGACCTCCGCTTCGAGGAGGCGGCGCGCCTGCGCGACGAGATCGCCGAGCTGAAGCGGGAGCTGCGCGAGGTCAGCTGATCCTCCACGGTCGGACTGCGAGGGCCTAGCATTTTCCGGCGAATGGAGAACGGATCGGGTTCCGGGCAGGAACCGGGCACGCGAGACGACGGCGGCGATTGGCTCGCGTCGTTTCGCGACGTGGAGTTCTCGTGGTCTGACGAGGAGCGGGTTCGTGACCCCGTCCATTGGCTGGATGACGAGGAGCCCGCCGCGGAGAAATTGGTCGCGACCGCGACGTCGGATTCACGTGAGCCGCCCGCGGAGGAACCGGCGCCGGCTGCCGAGGAGCAGGCCGCCGGGGAGCCGTCAGCGGCCGTGCGAGTCAGGCGGAGGGCGAGGCGATCGCGGAAGCGCCTTGCGGTCGTCGCAGCCGTTGTGGCGCTGCTCGTGGTGGTAGGCGCGGTGGGCGCCGTTGCGCTCGTCGGGCGTGACGGCGGGGCGAAGTCGAGGTCGAGTAGCGCGAAGACCACAACGTCTGCTGCGGCCGTCACCACCACGATCGCCCCGCCAACCGCTCCACCTACGGCGGCGCCGGCCCCCGGCCCGTTCACGGTCAACGCCACCTGTGGGGGCCGCGACTGCACCGTAGCGGTGCACACCGCACCGAACACGGCCGCCAAGAAGGTCGGTTCGCTCCGCAACGGTCAGGTGGTGCAGGTCAACTGCTCCACGCACGGTGAATCCGTCGCGGACAAGGACAGCGGGCAACAGTCGGACGCGTGGTACCGGATTGCCGACCCCGCCGGCTACGTATCGGCGCCGTACCTGGTCGGCCGACCCGTCCCGGATTGCGGGTAGCACGCTCCGATTCGACGCACCTCCGCCGGCGCTGAGGGGTTGACAGGCTCGCGGCCTCGTCGTAGAATCGAACGTACGTTCGAGCACTTCCCCCAGTCGTTCGAGCTCTCGCGGGAGCGGGGGGAGGTGGTCAGCGTGGACTCGTTCACGTGGCGTGACCAGCTGATGTTCGGCATGCACGCCAAGATCGAGAAGCTCGGATGGACGGGCATGTACGTCGGCGGTGACCGCCGGTTACCCGCGTGGGCGTACACGATCGGACTGGCCGAGCGGTTCCTGCACCCGGAGCTGGTCGTCGTCGGCCTCGGTGAACAGTCGGTTGCCGGGATCTTCGACGAGCTCGCCACCCGCGTGACCGCCGGCGATCGTCTCGACGAGCTGCCCGACGGGCGGCTCGAGCTCGAGGGTCATCCGTTCCGGATCGTTCCCGTCCACGCCAGCCACTGGGTGACCGATCGCTTCAACATGTGGCTCGAGTACTACGAGCTTCTCGGCGAGCGGGTACCGCCTCAGGCCGCGCTGCAGGTGCAGTGGCCGGACGAGCACGACCGCCTCCCGGGTCACCCTGAGTTCGACCTCGGCTGCCGGCGGCGGCAGACCCGACTGGACCGGCCGGCTCGGACCCGGCGGCGCGATCGGCCTCCGCAAGCGGCGTAGCGCCCCCGAACATCCGTTCGCTCGGCCGGCGGCCCCGGTAAACTGGCGCCGTGGCGGATGTGATCACCATCCGGGGGGCTCGCGAGCACAACCTCAAGAACGTCGATCTCGAGCTACCGCGGGACCGCCTGATCGTCTTCACCGGGCTGTCGGGCTCGGGGAAGTCCTCGCTGGCGTTCGACACGATCTACGCCGAGGGGCAGCGCCGGTACGTCGAATCGTTGTCGGCGTACGCGCGACAGTTCCTCGGCCAGATGGACAAGCCCGACGTCGACTTCATCGAGGGCCTGTCGCCGGCGATCTCGATCGACCAGAAGTCGGCGTCGAAGAACCCGCGGTCGACCGTCGGCACGATCACCGAGATCTACGACTACCTGCGGCTTCTCTACGCCCGGATCGGCGTGCCGCATTGCCCGAACTGTGGGCAGGTCATCACCAGGCAGACGCCGCAGCAGATCGTCGACCGCGTCCTGCAACTCCCGGACGGAACGCGGTTCCAGGTGCTGGCGCCGGTCGTGCGGGGCCGGAAGGGCGAGTACGAGGGGCTGCTCACGGAGCTCGCCGGCCAGGGCTTCACGCGGGCGCGGATCGATGGCGAGGTGCACGAGCTGTCGAGCATGCGCGGCTCGGGCGGTCACGCAGAGAGTCGGGAGCGGCTGGCGCGGTACGAACAGCACACGATCGAGGTCGTCGTCGACCGGCTGGTTCGCCGCGCGGGCATCGAGCGCCGGCTCACCGACTCGCTCGAGACGGCCCTGCGCCTCGCCGAGGGCGTCGCCGAAGTCGAGATCGTCCCGCGGGAGGGCGAAGAGGAGCGCAACGAGGACCGGGAGGTGCTCACCTTCTCGGAGCATCTGGCCTGCGCGAGCTGCGGCTTGTCGTTCGAGGAGCTCGCGCCGCGCAACTTCTCGTTCAACTCGCCCTACGGCGCATGCGAGCGCTGCGACGGGCTCGGCACCCGTTTCGAGGTCGACCCGGAGCTTGTCGTCTCCGACGACGACCTCAGCATCGCCGACGGCGCGATCGCACCGTGGGCCGGCTTCCGAAGTCAGTACTTCGACCGGGTGCTCGGCGCGGTCGCGAAGGAGTACGGCTTTTCGGTCGACACGCCGTGGCGCAAGCTCCGCAAGCGCGACAAGCAAGCCGTGTTGCAGGGTTCGGGCAAGCGCGCGATCAACGTCCGTTACCGCAACCGGTACGGCCGGCAGCGTTCGTACACGACTGAGTTCGAGGGCGTGGTGCCGTGGCTCGAACGCCGTCACTCGGAAGCCGAGAGCGAACGGGTGCGCGAGCAAGTCGAGGGCTACATGCGCGAGGTGCCGTGCCCGGTGTGTCACGGTGCCCGGCTGCGACCGGCTTCGCTGGCGGTCACGGTCGGTGGGACGAACATCTACGAGCTCGGGGAGCTCTCGATCGCCAAGGCGGCAAAGTTCCTCGGCGGGCTCGAGCTGTCCGAGCGCGACCTGATGATCGCGGAAGCCGTGTTGAAGGAAGTCAACGAGCGGCTCCGCTTCCTGCTCGACGTCGGGCTCAACTACTTGTCGCTGAACCGGTCGTCGGCGACGCTCGCCGGTGGCGAGGCCCAGCGCATTCGGCTCGCGTCGCAGATCGGAAGCGGACTGGTCGGTGTGTTGTACGTGCTCGACGAGCCGTCGATCGGGTTGCACCAGCGCGACAACCACCGGCTCCTCGACACCCTCTTGCGCCTACGCGACCTCGGGAACACGGTGATCGTCGTCGAGCACGACGAGGAGACGATGCGCACGGCCGACACGGTCGTCGACATCGGCCCCGGCGCGGGGGAGCACGGCGGCGAGATCGTCGCGCGCGGGACGCTCGATGATGTGATCGCCGAGCCGCGGTCGATCACCGGTCAGTACCTGGCGGGGGAGCGGTCCATCCCGGTGCCGGAGATCCGGCGACAGCCCGGGGAGGCGTGGCTCACCGTGCGGCAGGCGCGTGAGCACAACCTGCAGAACATCGACGTCGAGTTCCCGCTCGGCTGCTTCGTCACGATCACGGGTGTGAGCGGCAGCGGTAAGTCGACGCTCGTGAACGACATCCTCTACCACGCGCTCATGCAGAAGGTGTACCGGTCGCGGACCGTGCCCGGCCGCCACAAGACGATCGAGGGCACGGAGCTCGTCGACAAGGTCATCAACATCGACCAGTCGCCGATCGGCCGGACGCCGCGGTCCAACCCCGCCACGTATACGGGTGTGTTCGACAAGATCCGCACACTCTTCGCGTCGAGCCTCGAAGCGAAGGTGCGGGGCTACCTGCCCGGTCGGTTCTCGTTCAACGTGAAGGGCGGCCGGTGCGAGGCGTGCGCCGGCGACGGGACGATCAAGATCGAGATGCACTTCCTCCCCGACGTGTACGTGCCGTGCGAGGTCTGCAAGGGTGCCCGGTACAACCGCGACACGCTCGACGTCACGTTCAAGAACAAGAACATCGCCGAGGTCCTCGACATGTCGATCGAGGAGGCGCTCGAGTTCTTCAAGCACCAGCCGCCGATCGCACGCCAACTCCAGACGCTGTTCGACGTCGGCCTCGGTTACGTACGGCTGGGACAGCCGGCGCCGACGCTGTCGGGCGGTGAGGCGCAGCGCGTGAAGCTGGCGTCGGAGCTCGGGAAGCGGGCCACCGGCCGCACCGTGTACATGCTCGACGAGCCGACGACCGGGCTGCACTTCGAGGACACGAAGCGGCTGCTCGGCGTCCTGGCACGACTCGTCGAGGGCGGGAACACGGTGTTGGTGATCGAGCACAACCTCGACGTGATCAAGTCAGCGGACTGGATCATCGACCTCGGACCCGAGGGCGGCGACGCCGGCGGCGAGATCGTGGCCGAGGGCCCACCCGAGCAGGTGGCCAAGACGCCGGGCAGCTACACCGGCAAGTTCCTCGCCCCGATCCTCGGCCTCGACGAGCACGCCGTCGCGTGAGCGAGGCCGGCGACGATCCCTGGGAGCGGCACGCCGGGTGGTGGCAGCAGAAGTTCACCGACGGGGTCGACCCCGAGTACGAGGAGCAGCTCCTCCCGCTGATGGACGAGCACCTCGCGGGGACGACGCGCGTGCTCGACGTCGGGTGCGGTGAGGGCCAGGTCGCGCGGCGGATCGCCAAGCTGGGCGCGGAGGTCGTCGGCATCGATCCGACGGCGGCGCAGGTCGCGGTCGCCCGGGAACGGGCCGGCGGTCCCCGGTATGCACGCGCCGGCGCGGAGGCGATGCCGCTTCGCGAGGCGTCCTTCGACGCCGCGGTCTCGTGCCTCGTCTTCGAGCACCTCGATCCGTTTGAGCCCGCGATCGCCGAGACAGCGCGCGTGCTCGCGCCCGGCGGCCGCTTCGTGCTGTTCCTGAACCACCCGCTGCTCCAAGCACCGGGCAGCGGCTGGGTGATCGATCACATCCTCGACGAGGAGTACTGGCGCGTCGGCCCCTACCTGCCCGACGACGTGGCGATGGAGGAGGTCGCGCCGGGTGTCGATCTGCCGTTCATGCACCGGCCGCTGTTCCGGTACGTCAACGAGCTCGCGTCGCACGGCCTGCTGATCGAGCACGTGGACGAGCCGCCACCGGCGAAGGGACTGCTCGACCGCGTCCCCGAGTACAAGGACGCGGCGACGATCCCGCGCCTCTTACTGCTCGTGACCCAGAAGCACTAGTCGACCCTGGCCGCGGCCGTCGGGGTGCCCGGCAGGTCGAGCATCCGCTGGAGCGCGACGCGTGCCCATTCCGCCGTGCGGTCGTCGACCACGATCTGGTTGACGATCTCACCGCGTACGAGCGCCTCCAGGCACCACGCGAGATGGGGCCCGTCGATGCGGAACATCGTCGAGCACGGACAGATGAGCGGGTCGAGGGACACGATCGACTTGTCGGGATGCTCGGTGGCCATGCGCTGCACCATGTGGATCTCGGTACCGATTCCGAGCACGGACCCCGGCGGCGCCGCGTCGGCCCACTCGAGGATCCGCTCGGTCGATCCGACGCGGTCGGCGAGCTCGACGACCTCGTGCGCGCACTCGGGGTGGACGATCACCTCGCCGTCCGGGTGCTCGGCCCGGAACGCTTCCACGTGCTCGACGCTGAAGCGTTGGTGCACCGAGCAGTGGCCCTTCCAGAGCAGGAACGTCGCGTCCTTGACGTCGCGCTCCTCGAGCCCGCCGAGGTCGAGGCGCGGGTTCCACACCCGCATGTCGGATTCTTCGAATCCCATCTGATGGCCGGTGTTGCGTCCGAGGTGCTGGTCGGGGAAGAACAGGACCTTGTCGCCACGACCGAGCGCCCAGTCGAGAATGGCGCGCGCGTTCGAGCTCGTGCACACGGCGCCGCCGTGCTCGCCGACAAACGCCTTCAGCGCCGCGGACGAGTTCATGTACGTGATCGGCACGATCCGGTCGACGTCGGTGACCCCGGCGAGCGCTTCCCAGCACTCTTCGACCTGGTCGAGATCGGCCATGTCGGCCATCGAGCAGCCCGCGTTGAGATCGGGGAGCACGACGCGCTGGTGCGCGCCGGTGAGGATGTCCGCCGACTCGGCCATGAAGTGCACGCCGCAGAACACGACGTCGGTGGCCTGGTCATCGTCCGCTGCGAAGCGCGCCAGCTTGAACGAGTCGCCGCGGGCGTCCGCCCACTTGATGACCTCAGGGCGCTGGTAGTGATGCCCGAGTATGAGCAGCTTCGAACCGAGCGCCGCTTTCGCGACACGGATCCATTCGTCGAGCTGCTCCGGAGTCGCGAGGGTGTAGCGGTCCGGGAGAGGGGCCTGAAGTCGCAACATGAGTGTGATCCCTTTCGGGAAGCCCCGGTCTGGCCGGCGGGGACAGCCTGGTCGCCCACCGCGGGGTTGTCGGCCCCGGGACTGATATGTGGCCGGAATGCCAGGCCGGCCTTCGCGTAGTGTAACGCCAGCTCATCCGCTTCTCATCCGGCTCATGCCGCTCTCATTGGCGATCCGATATGTCCGTTGCGGTGTCCCTTCGGCGCTTCCTTCTGCTCTTCGCGGTTCTCGCCGGGCTGCGCATCGCCGTCGTGCCGATCGCTCTCTCCTCTGACGCGACCGCGCCGAGCAAATACCGGATCCTTCCCGGCGACGCGCTGCGCTTCCACAAGATCGCCGCCCACGACGGTCGCCCGTACCGGGACTTCGAGGTCGAGTACCCGCCCGTGATGGTGGGGGCAATCGACGTCATCGACGGGGGGACCTTCCGGTCGACGACCGTGCGACTCATGTGGTCACAGCTCGTCGTCGACTTGGCGATCGCAGCCGTCATCGCCTGGGGCTGGGGACGGCGCGCCGGGATTGCCTATCTGGTGCTCGGGATTCCGTTCCTTCTCTATCCCTTCCTCTATCTCCGGCTCGACCTGCTGTCGGTGTTCCTGGCCGTCCTCGGCATCGCCCTCGTGCGGCGACGACATCCGCACGCGGGTGGCATCGCCCTTGCTGTTGCCTGCTTCGCCAAGCTCTGGCCCGTCGTCATCGTGCCCGTGCTCGTGGTGCGGCGCGCATGGCGAGCCCTCGGCGCGTTCGTCGTGACGGGCGCGGTCGGGATGGCGGCATGGATCGCGTGGGGCGGGATCGACGGCCCCGTACAGGTGCTGACGTTCCGCGGCGCCAAAGGGTGGGAGTTCGAGAGCACCGTGGGGGCGCTCGTGCGCACCGTCGGCGGCGTGACGCCGCACATCGAGCGCGGCGCGTGGCGAGTTGGCGAGGTGTCTGCGTGGATGAGCGCGGTGCTCTTCGTCGCCCTGCTCGTAGCGCTGGTGGCCGTGTGGGTCGTCGCGTCGCGCGCAAAGCCCGGTGGGCCGGGCGTCCTGGACGGCCTGGCCCCGATGGCGGCGATCACGGCGTTCCTCGTCCTCTCGCCGCTGCTCTCGCCTCAATTCCTCGCCTGGCTTCTGCCGTTCGCGGCGATCGCCGCCGTCCATGGTGAGCGCGTGGTCACGCGCCTCGCGTTCGTCGCCACGAGCTTGAGCGTCGCCCTGCTGGCGCTCCTCCCGAACCTCATCCACGGCGGCACGCTGTCGCTGATGATCCTGGTGGCGCGCAACGCCGTCCTCGTCGCTCTCCTGGCGGTGCTGGCGACCCGCCTCGTGCGCCTCGCGGGGTTGCGACGGGCCCCGGCCCGGCTCCAGCCGACCG
>JBKPDN010000335.1:0-2694 GCA_046727875.1 Actinomycetota bacterium
CGACGTCCCGTTCCGGATCCTGCCCCGGATCTCGGACCGGAACCGCCACTTCTGGACCGGGGGCGCCGACGGTGAGCTGCGGTTCCTCCGCTGCCAGGACGACGGCACCTACGTGCACCCGCCGACGCCGCGCTGCCCGAAGTGCCACGGCAAGAACCTGGCGGTCGAGGCGGTGTCGGGGCGCGCCACCGTGCACACGTTCTCGATCAACGTGCAGCAGTGGATGCCCGGGCCCGAGCCGCCGTACGTCGTCGCGATCGTCGAGCTGCCCGAGCAGGAAGGACTGCGGCTCACGACCAACATCGTGAACTGCCCGCCCGACGACGTGCGCATCGGCATGCCCGTCGAGGTGGTCTTCGAGCCGCACACCGACGGTGACGAGACGGTGTACATCCCCCTGTTCCAGCCGGTGGCGTGATGGCAGCAGACCCGATCGAGCGGCGGACCGTCATCAGCGGCGCGGGGCAGTCGGAGATCGGCCGCCGGCTCTTCCGCGACCCGCTCGACCTCACACTCGATGCGTGCATGGCCGCGATCGAGGACGCCGGCCTCACCACCGACCAGATCGACGGCATCGCCACCTACCCGGGGCCGATGGAGACCCCGTCCGGCTTCTCGGGCGCGGGGCTCGTGGAGGTGCAGGACGCGCTGCGCCTCGAGGTCGGGTGGTACACGGGCGGGATCGAGCTTCCCGGTCAACTCGGGTCGGTGATCGACGCGTGCCTGGCCGTGGCGGCCGGGCTCGCGACGCACGTGCTGTGCTTCCGCAGCGTCTACGAGGGCAGCGCCCAGGGCACGCAGGGCCGATCGGCGGTCATGCCCGGCGGTGGGGGCGGCGGCAGCTTCCGCGCCGGCGGCTTCATGCAGTGGAACCTGCCGTTCGCGGCGCCGTCGGCGACGACCTGGATCGCGATGTTCGCTCAGCGGCACTTCCACGAGTTCGGCACGACGCGCGAGCAGCTCGCGCAGATCGCGCTCAACGCCCGCAAGAACGCGGGCGTGAACCCGAATGCCATCTACCGCGACCCGATGACGATGGACGACTACTTCAACGCCCGGATGATCTCGTCACCGCTGTGCCTGTTCGACTGCGACGTGCCGTGCGACGGCGGAACGGCGGTGATCGTGTCGAGCGTCGACGCCGTCGCCGACCTACGCAAGCCGCCGATCCAGGTGGAGGCGGTGGGAACGGCGCTGTACGGCCGGCCGTCGTGGGACCAGTTCGACGACCTGACGACGATGGCGTGCCGTGACGCCGCCGCGCAGATGTGGACGCGCACCGACATCAAGCCGTCGGACGTGCAGCTGGCGGAGATGTACGACGGGTTCAGCTTCATCACGATGGCGTGGCTCGAGGCCATGGGCTTCTGCGGGAAGGGTGAGTCGGGCCCGTACGTCGAAGGCGGGCAGCGCATCGCACGCGACGGCGAGCTCGCGCTCAACACGCACGGCGGGCAGCTGTCGGCGGGCCGGCTGCACGGCTACGGATTCCTGCACGAGGCGTGCGTGCAGCTGTGGGGCGAGGCCGGCGAGCGCCAGGTGCCGGGCGAGCCCGAGATCGGCGTGGCGGCGGCCGGCGGAGGACCGCTCGCCGGTTCGCTACTGCTGACCCGGCGCCGCTGACACGCGGGTTGTTGCCGGGCGCCGGTGTCGGCGTCGCGCGATGATCCCCGCATGCCCAGGGGCAGGGCGAGAGCGGTGGTCGCGGGCGGGGCGGTGGCGGCGGGGCTGATCCTGACCGGTGTCGGCGTAGCCGGCGGGCTCGGCGACTGGGGCACGAGCACGACGAGCACAGCGGCGGCGAAGCAGTCCACCACGAGCACCACGGCCTCGGCGCCGGCACAGGGCGAGACGCCGCAACAGTTCCTCGACGCGCTGGCCACGGCCGTGCGCGCCGGCGACGTCGCCTTCCAGCTCGACCGGCTCCACCCGGCCGTGATCGACCGGTACGGCCAGGACCAGTGCCGCGCCGACATCGCGACGCGCACCGATCCCTCCCGCCGCTATGTCGTGAAGAGCGTCTCGCCCGCGGCCCGGCCCTACGACTACGCGAGCGACGGCCAGACGGTCACCATCGCCGCGGCCATCACGGTCGAGGCCGACGTGGTCGACCACGGCCAGACGCAGCCGGTGACGGTGCACCTCGCGAAGGCCGACGGCCGCTACGCGTACTTCTCGGACTGCCGGACGCCAGGGGCGTAGGGGTCACGAGCCGAGCTGGGTCCTGATCACCTCGAGGTAATGGTCGAGCGGCTCGGCGGTGCCGGTCTCGTGCACATCGCCCTGACGATCCACCACGATCGGCGCGTTCCCGACGAGTCGTTCGTCGGCGTCGCCGTCGCTCAGGTACTTCTTCGACTGGTAGAAGAACACCCAGCCGACGTCTTCCTCCCTGGTTGCCTGATCGTCGATCGCCAGGGTGTCCGTCCCGTCGGCATAGAGCTGCCGCAGCTGCTGTTCGGCGATCCGGCGCGCGTCGTCTCGGGTCACCATGGTCAGTTGGTGGTCCTGATGAGCACGAACTCGGAGTATCCCCTGAAGTCGGTGAATTCTTTCCCCGACTGACCGTCGACGTAAAAGACATGCCCACCCATGTTGACGACGTTGATGGCGTGGCCGGTGCCGTCGGGGCGGGTCATGAGCAGGATGCCGCGGTTGCCGTCTCCCCAGTTGTCCAGCACCTTCGTGACGTCG
>JBKPDN010000336.1:0-4890 GCA_046727875.1 Actinomycetota bacterium
GGCCGGGGGCTCGCCGGCGAAGCGCGGGAACGGCGCCTGCTGACGGGTGGGCCCGGCCACCGCGTCGTCAACCTCGACGAGGTCGCCGCGGGAGGCGAAATGCGGGTCGGCGAACATGTCGGCGGCCGTGTAGGCGGTCGCGACCGGCACGTCGCAGGCGACGCACGCCTCTTCGATGTCGGCAGCACTGCGGCCGCGCGTCCACTCGGTGACGATGGAGTTGATCTCGTCCCCGTGCTCGGCCCGGTCGGCGAGCTTCGTGAACCGCGGGTCGTCGAGGAGGTCGGGACGGTCCATGGCCTTGCACAAGCGGGCGAAGTTGGCGTCGCTGCCGGCGACGATGCACACGTACTTCCCGTCGGCGGTCGGGTAGTTGTCGAGCGGCGCCGAGTTCGCGAGTCGGTTCCCTTCGCGGTCGCGCACAACTCCCATGCGGTCGTATGCCGCGATCGTCCACTCGAGGATGCGAAGGGGCGCGCCGTACAGCGCGGCGTCGATGACGGCACCCTTGCCCGAACGCCGCGCGTCCCGCGCGTAGAGCGCCGAGACCGCCGCGTGCGCCGAGAACACGCCAGTGAGGTAGTCGGAGATCGTCACGCCGACGCGCACGGGCGGCCGATCGGGGTAGCCCGTGAGGTGCAGCAGCCCCCCGTAGCCGATGCCCATCCGGTCCAGGCCGGGGCGCTCCGCGTACGGCCCGTCCTGGCCGAACGCGCTGATCCGGACGACGACGAGCGTCGGGTCGAGATCGGCCGGTCCGACGTGCCATTGCTCGAGCGTGCCGGGCCGAAAGTTCTCCACGACGACGTCCGCCGTCGCCGCCAGCCGCCGGAACAGGTCCTGGCCCTCCTCGCGCCGCAGGTCGAGGGTGACGCTCTTGCGCCCGCGTCCTTCGATGGCCCAGAAGAGCGAGTAACCCGCACCGTCGCCGGTCGGGAGGAAGGGCCCGATCTCGCGCATGAAGTCGCCGCGGCCGGGCTGCTCGATCTTGACGACGTCGGCGCCCATCTCGCCGAGCAGGCCGGCGCAGAACGGCGCCGCGATGCGAGTGCCGAGGTCGAGGACGCGCACGCCCTCGAGCGGTCCGGGCATCAGCTGCCCTCCGGCGCCTCGCCGCGCTGCTCGGCGCGGACGGCGTCCATGCCGCCCTTCTGACGTGACTGTGCGGCGTCGAGCGCGGTTGCCGTGTTGCTGACGAACTGGTGGACCATGAAGTGGTACCGCCACGACTCGCGCTGGCCCTGGAGGTCGAGCATCCGGTTGATCGAGTCCTTCACCGCTTGCGCCGTCACCGGCGGCACCTTGGCGACCTTGTCGGCCATTTCGCGCGCCGCCGCACCGAGCTCCGCCCTCGGCACGACCGTGTTCACGAGGCCGAATCGCTTGGCGTCCCCGGCTTCGATCGTCTCCGCGCAGAGCAGGAACTCCTTGGCCTTGCGGGGCCCGAGCTCCCACGGCTCGACCAGCAGCTCGACGCCGGCGCCGGTCATGCGCAGGACGGGGTTCGAGAACTTGGCGTCGTCGGCGGCGACGATGAGATCGCACATGCACGCCAGCATGAGACCGGCTGCCGAGCACGCGCCTTGGACGGCGGCGATCGTGGGCTTGCGGAAGTCGCGGATCTTCACGCAGCGGTCGAAGTACATGACCTGCTCGTGCCGGAGCTTCCCCTCGGGGGTGTCGCGCATCTTCGCCCACGGGTCGCTCTTCGTGAGCAGCTGCTTGAGGTCGTGACCGGCCGAGAAGTGCTTGCCCTCGCCGGCGAGGATCACCACCCGGACGCCGTCGTCCTCGTCGGCGCGGTCGAAGGCGGCATCGAGCTCGTCGAGGAGCTGCGAGTCCTGGGCGTTCGCGACCTCGGGCCGGTTCATCGTGATCGTGCACACCGGCCCGTCGACGTCGTAGCGGATGCTCTCGAAACCTGACGGCATCGTCACGAATGTAGTGCCCGGCGCGTTCCGGGCCGTGCCCGGTCAGGCTTTGGGCTCGCGGGGGAGCGCCAGGACGCGCTCGCCGATGATGTTGCGCTGGATCTCGTTGGTGCCGGCGAAGATCGACGACGCCTGGTAGTAGAGCCACGATCGCTGCCAGCTCCCGTCCCCCGGGTTGTCGAGCGCACCGCGCCACAGCGGCGCCGCTGGGCCGAGCACGGCCATCACCGTGTCGTGCAGGCGCTTGCTCATCTCGCTCCAGTAGAGCTTGAGCGCGCTGCCCTCCGGTCCCGGCTCCTGGCCCTTGGCGAGGCGCGACAGCGTGCGCCAGTTGTGGAGTTGGAAGAGCCGCACCTCGACGGCTGCCTGCGCGAGCCGGCCGCGCAGGCGTTCGTCCTCGAAGCCGCCGGAGTCGAGCGCGAGGCGCAGCAGCTCTTCGACCAGCTGCACGTGGATCACGAGCTGTCGCGGGTTGATGCCCCGCTCGTGCGTGAGCGTGGAGCTCGCGATGCGCCAGCCTTCGTTCTCGGGGCCGATGAGCTGCTCGTGGGGGACGAACACGTCCGAGAAGAAGACCTCGTTGAACTCCGACTCGTCGGTGATCTGCCGCAGCGGCCGCACATCGACACCCGACGCTCGCATGTCGACGACGAGATATGAGATGCCCCGCTGCTTCGGGACCGCGGGATCCGTGCGGGCGAGGCAGACGCCCCAGTCGGCGAACTGCGCGTAGCTCGTCCACACCTTCTGCCCGTTCAGGACCCAGCCGTCCTCGGTGGCATCGGCGCGAGTGGTGACCGCCGCGAGGTCGCTGCCGGCGCCGGGCTCGCTGAACAGCTGACACCACAGCTCGCGGGCCGAAAGGATGTTCGGGAGCCAGCGCGCCTTCTGCTCGTCCGTGCCGTGCGCGAGCAGCGTCGGCCCGACGAGGTTGACGCCGATCCGCCCGACGAGCTCGGGCGCGCGTGCCCGCGCCAGCTCCTCGGTCACGATGAAGTGCTCGACGGCACCGGCGCCGCGGCCGCCGTACTCCTCCGGCCACGCCACGCCGACCCACCGGCCCTCGGCCAGCTTCGCCTGCCATTCCCGGCCGAACGTCACCTCGTCGGCGAGGTCGTCGAAGCGCGGTGGCAGCCCCTTGCCGTACTCCCACGGCAGGTGCTCACGAAGCCAGGCGCGCACATCGGCGCGGAGACTCGCCTCGGAGTCGGTCGGCTCCAGGTCCACGCGTCTCCCTACTGTCGCCGTCGCCGCGCGGAGGGTACCGGGCCGCGCAGTAGCGTCCGGGCTCGGGAGGGCAGATGGCTGGACCCATATCGCCGACGGTCGGGATCTTCCCGACGACGGGGCCGCTCGACCGGGCGGATGACGCGCGCGCGTATCTCGCCGCCGTGCACGACGCCGGCATCGACCACGTCTGCGTCGGCGACCACGTCAGCTTTTTCGTCGGCGCGGGCACGGACGGACTGCTCCAGGCGGCGGCGCTTGCGATGCTGCACCCGACCCTGCCCGTCATGACGGGCGTGTACCTCCTGCCGTTGCGCCATCCGGTGCTCGTCGCCCGCCAGCTGTCCGACCTGGGACAGCTCGCGCCGGGACGCCTCGTGTTCGGCGTCGGCATCGGTGGCGAGGACCGCCACGAGGTGGAGATCTGCGACGTCGATCCCGCCACGCGCGGGAAGCGCATGGACGAGTGCCTGCGCATCCTCCGGGAGCTCCTCACCGGCGCGCCGACGACCTTCCACGGCGAGTTCTTCGATCTCGTCGACGCCCTCGTGTTGCCCGCCCCGGCGGAGCCGATCCCGATCATCGTGGGCGGCCGCTCGGACGCAGCCGCGGCGCGAGCGGGTCAACTCGGTGACGGATGGCTCGGCATCTGGAACTCGGCGCGCCGCTTCACCGAGGTCGTCGACGTCGTCGCCGAGGAGGCGGCGCGCGCCGGGCGAGACGACCCGCCAACGCGCCACGCGATGCAGGTGTGGTGCGGCTTCGCCGACACCAAGGAGTCCGCACGCGCGCGCCTGGCTCCGGCGATGCAGGCCTTCTACCAGATCCCGTTCGAGCGCTTCGAGAAGTACTCGCCCTACGGCACCGCTGAAGACGTCGCCGAGTTCCTCGCTCCCTACGTCGACGCGGGCTGCACCGCGTTCAACCTCGTTCCGCAAGCGGAGGATCGGGACGCCGCGCTGGCCGGGGCAGCCGCGGTCAAGAAGCTGCTGGCCGGAGCGTGAGCGACCCCATCGTCATCGACAGCCGGTTCTGCGGTCCCCCCGACAGCGGCAACGGCGGGTACACATGCGGACTCGTGGCGGCCCGCGTGGCTGGGCCGGGCGAAGTGACGCTCCGACGCCCGCCGCCGCTCGACACGCCTCTGCGTATCGAGGCGACGAGCGACGGCAGCGTCCGCGTGCTCGACGACGACGCACTGGTCGCCGACGGAGCCGGCCGCCCGGACGACCTCGGCCTCGCCGTCCCGGAGCCCGTCGGCATCGACGATGCCGGAGCGGCGGGCGAGGGCGCGTGGTTCGCCCGCCATCCCGAGGAGCACCCGTTCCCGACGTGCTTCGTGTGCGGACCGCACCGCGAGCGGGGCGACGGCCTGCGCATCCTCGTCGGCCCCGTGGACGGGCGCGACGTGGCTGCGGATGCGTGGACGCCCGCGCCCGATCTCGCCGGTGCCGACGGCGTCGTGCGGTCCGAGTTCGTCTGGGCCGCGCTCGACTGCTCCGGCGGCATCGGCTCGTTCGGTGAGGACCTCGGGACCAGCGGCCCGTTCGTGCTCGGGCGGCTCGCGGTGACGATCGGCGGACCGGTGCGCGCCGGCGAACACCACGCCGTGCTCGGGTGGCGCACGGGTCTCGACGGCCGGAAGCTCACCGCGGGCTCGGCGATCTTCACCGCCGGTGGCGACCTGGTCGGGCTCGCCCGCGCCACGTGGATCCAGCTGGCCTGACCAAAC
>JBKPDN010000337.1:0-10564 GCA_046727875.1 Actinomycetota bacterium
CTCGAGAAGGCCGCCGTCGCCCGGCGGCAGCGAGCCGAGGTGAAGGAGAAGCTCAAGGCGGGCTCCCTGAGCCTCGCCGAGTTGTTCGAGCAGGGTGACCGCGACGAGACCCTCGCCAAGCTCAAAGTGGTGAGCGTCCTCGAGTCGCTGCCCGGCGTCGGCAAGGTCCGGGCGCGCCGGCTCATGCAGGAGCTCGACATCAGCGAGAGCCGGCGCCTGCGCGGTCTCGGTCGCAACCAGCGCGAAGCGCTGCTCAAGCGCTTCGGCTGATCGGCGGCACGCCCTGGGCGTCCTGCTGGTCCTCGCGGGCCCGTCCGGGGTCGGCAAGGGCACGATCGTTCGCAAGCTCCTCGAGCTCGAGCCGCGCTTGTGGTTCTCCGTCTCGGCGACGACACGCCCGCGCCGCGCAGGTGAGACCGACGGCAAGGACTACCTGTTCCTCGATCGACGCGAGTTCGAGCGCATCCGCGCCGAGGGCGGGTTCCTGGAATGGTTCGACGTCTACGGCGATCTGAAAGGTACGCCCCGAGCGCCGGTCGACGAGCACCTCGCCGCCGGCGACGACGTGCTCCTCGAGGTGGACGTCCAGGGCGCACTCGCCGTGCGCGAGCTCTATCCGGACGCCGTGCTCGTGTTCGTGAAGGCGCCGTCGCGGGAGGAGCAACGGCGCCGGCTGCTCGAGCGAGGACAGGACGATCCGGTGGCGATCGAGCGCCGCCTCGCTCGAGCCGAGGAGGAGGAGCAGGCGGCTGACCGCTTCGACGCCGTGGTCGTGAACGACGACGCTGATCGAGCCGCCCGTGAGGTCGCTGCTATCCTGGAGGCTCACCGGGAGGCCTGACGGCCCCCGTAATCCCTGCCGGAAGGTCACGACAATGGCCGAACGACGCGCCTCGCTGATGGAGCCTCGGACCGAGAGCCTCCTGGCCCGCGTCGACTCCAAGTTCACGCTGGTCACGCTGGCCGCCATGCGGGCCCGGGAGATCAACGACTACTACAACCAGCTCGGCGAGGGTCTCGGCAAGATCGTGCCCCCGCAAGTCACGTCGGTGTCGCGCAAGCCCTTGTCGATCTCTCTCGAGGAGATCGAGGCGGGCAAGATCCGTGCCATCCCCAAGCCTCCCGAAGAAGACGCTGACGCTGAGGCCGAGGCCGCGCTGCTCACGGACGCCGAGGAACCCGACAAGGCGTAGCGGGCCGAGGCGACGTCCATGGCCACGTCGAACACACCCGATCCGCTCGTGGCCCTGCGCGGCCGTCGCGTCGTGCTCGGCGTCACCGGCGGGATCGCCGCCTACAAGGCGGTTGACGTCTGCCGCCGGCTCGTCGAAGCCGGCGCGCACGTCGTCCCCGTGCTCACCGACGACGCGCAGCGGTTCATCGGCGCGCTGACGTTCTCGGCGCTGGCGTCGGAGCCGGCGCGCACCTCTCTCTTCGAGGGCCCCGATCCGATCCCGCACACCCGGCTCGGCCGCGGCGCCGACCTCGTCGTGGTTGCGCCCGCCACCGCCAAGCTCATCGGCAAGTACACGCACGGCATCTCCGACGACCTGCTGACCGCAACCCTGCTCGCGACGGACGCGCCCGTGCTGCTCGCGCCGGCGATGCACACCGAGATGTGGGAGCACGCCGCCGTCCAGGACAACCTCGTCGTCCTCCGCGCCCGCGGGGTGCACGTCGTCCCGCCCGACGAAGGCCGCCTCGCCGGCGGCGACCAGGGTCCCGGCCGTTTGGCCGCGCCCGAGCACATCGTGGCCGTCGCCGCCGACGTGCTGGCGGCGACGGGTGATCTGGGCGGCTTCCGCGTGCTCGTGACCGCCGGCGGCACCCGCGAGCCCATCGACCCGGTGCGTTTCGTGGGCAATCGCTCGTCGGGGAAGATGGGTTACGCGGTGGCCGAAGCCGCCGCCCGCCGCGGCGCCGCCGTCGCGCTCGTCACGACGATCGGCCGGCCCACCGACGTGTCCGGCATCGACATCGAGCACGTGGAGACGGCTGACGACATGGCCCGGGCGGTGCTCGCCCGCTCCTCGGAGGCCGATGCGGTGCTCATGGCGGCGGCGGTGGCGGACTTCCGGCCCAAGGCGGTCGCCGACGAGAAGCTCAAGAAGCGCGACGGCGTGCCCGAGGTCGTGCTCGAGCCGACGCCCGACGTCCTCGCTCTGCTGGGCGAGCGCAAGCAGCCGGGGCAGGTGCTGGTCGGGTTCGCGGCCGAGACCGAGCGCGTGGAGGAGCACGCGGCCGAGAAGATGGCCGCCAAGCGCGTCGATCTCATGGTGGCGAACGACGTGTCGGCACCGGACGCCGGGTTCGAAGTCGACACGAACCGGGCAATCCTGCTGTACTCATCCGGTTCTCGAGAAGAGACGCCCCTGCTCGACAAGCGGGAGCTGGCGGATCTCATCCTCGACCGAGTGGCGGCGGTCCTCGCAGACGACCCCGAAGGAGCGGAACGAGGGCGGTGACGGCGGCTTTGCCGACCGTCGCCGCACGAGCCGGAGCTTGCGACGGCGACCAAGGAGTGAGATGAGCCGGTACATGTTCACCTCGGAGTCGGTGACCGAGGGCCATCCCGACAAGATGTGTGACCAGATCAGCGACGCGGTCCTCGACGGGATGTTCGAGCAGGACCCGTACAGCCGCGTCGCCTGCGAGAGCATGTGCACGACGGGCATGGCGGTGGTCGCCGGCGAGATCAGCTCCAGCGCCCACCTCGACATCCCGCGGCTCGTCCGCGACACGATCAAGGCGATCGGCTACACGGACGCCGCGTACGGGTTCGACGGAAACTCGTGCGCGGTGATCACGTCGATCGACGAGCAATCGTCCGACATCGCGCAGGGCGTCGACAAGGCATTCGAGCTCCGTACGGGTGACGGCGACCACTACGACGAGGTCGGAGCCGGCGACCAGGGCATGATGTTCGGCTACGCGTGCGACGAGACGGCCGACCTGATGCCGATGCCGATCTGGCTCGCACACCGACTCGCGAAGCGCCTGGCCGAGGTCCGGCGCGACGGGACGCTCCCCTTCGTCCGGCCCGACGGCAAGACGCAGGTGACGATCGAGTACGAGGACGGCGTCCCGAAGCGGCTCTGCAACGTGCTCATCTCCACGCAGCATGAGCCCGGCCTGAGCATCGACGGGACGCTCAAGCCCGCGCTCGTCGAGCACGTCGTGAAGCCGCTGCTGCCCGAGCAGTTTGCGGGCGACGACTACGACATGCTCGTCAACCCGACGGGGAGCTTCGAGAAGGGTGGCCCCCACGCCGACTGCGGGCTCACCGGCCGCAAGATCATCGTCGACACCTACGGCGGAATGGCTCGACACGGCGGGGGTGCGTTCAGCGGCAAGGATCCGACGAAGGTCGACCGCTCGGCGGCATACGCCGTGCGGAACGCCGCCAAGAACGTCGTTGCGGCAGGTATCGCGACGCGGTGTGAGGTGCAGGTCGCGTACGCCATCGGCGTCGCGCGCCCGGTGTCGGTCATGGTCGAGACGTTCGGGACGTCGCAGATCGACCCGCGCACGCTCGGCGCGCTGGTGCAGGAGCACTTCGACCTGCGCCCGGCGGCGATCATCGAGCGCCTCGACCTCCGGCGGCCCATCTACCAGAAGACCGCCGCGTACGGTCACTTCGGCCGGTCCGAGCCCACGTTCACCTGGGAGCGCACCGACGAGGCCGACGTGCTGCGCAAGGCGGCGGAAGCGTTGGCATAGGCGAGCTGCGGATCTGCCGAGTCCAGCCTGATCTGCCCGCGGTCGGGCGCGCGTTCGACTACCTCGTTCCCGAAGACGCGGGCGACATCGTGCGCGTGGGGACGCTGGTGCGTGTGCCGCTGCACGGTCGCCGGGTGCGCGGCTGGGTCGTGGCCGACGACGTCGAACCCGCAGCCGCGGCTTCGGAGTTGCGCCCGCTGGCGAAGGTGGTGTCGGCCGGTCCGCCGCCCGACGTCATCGAACTGTGCCGGTGGGCCGCGTGGCGGTACGCCGGGCCGCTGTCGCTCCTGCTCCGGTCGGCGTCACCGCCCAACGTGGTGGACCCGTCGAGCCACCCGGAGCGCCACACGGCGGTGTACCCGCCTCGCGCCGTACCGGAGGGGCTGGATGCGCTCCCCGGCCAGCCGCGCTGCCTCCTCGTCTGGCCTCCGGCGGCGGAGCGCCGTGAGCTCGTCCGCTCGCTGCTCGCCGACGAGGGCTCGACGATCGTCGTCGTGCCCGACGCGAGCCACGCTCAGGCCGTCGTCGACGACCTTCGACAGTGCGGGCGGCACGTCGTCGTCCCCCGCGGTGACGATCCCGACGCCCGGCGCACGGTGAGCTGGGACGAGGCGCGCGCGGGCGCGTGCGTCGTGGTGGGCGGGCGGGTGGCCGTCCTTGCACCGGTGCCGGATGTCGCCGCCATCGTCGTGGTCGACGAGGGTGATGAAGCCCTGAAGGAAGAGCGAGCGCCGACCTGGAACGCTCGCGAGCTGGCGCTGCGGCGCGCGCAGGAGTGCGAGGCCCGGTGCTCGTTGGTCAGCCCGGCGCCGACGCTAGAAGCCGAGGTGGCAGCGGGCCCGTCGCGGCGTCCGGGGCGCGTGTTCGAACGCGGCGGCTGGCCGCACGTCGAGGTGGTCGACATGCGTGACGAGCCGCCGGGTCGGGGCTTGTTCTCCGACGCGCTGACGGCCGCGCTGCACGCCACCGTCGAGCGGGGCGCGGCAGCCGTGTGCGTGTTGAATCGAAAGGGCCGCGCCCGGTTGCTCACCTGCCGGAAATGCGGACGGATCGCGCAGTGTGAGGTCTGCGACGCGGCCGTGGCGGAAGCCGACGACGGGCTGGTATGCCCGCGGTGCGGCACCGCGCGTCCACGAATCTGCCTGCACTGCCACAGCACGCGCTTCGCAGCGCGCCGTGCCGGCGTCACACGCGTGCGCGAGGAGCTGGCGGCACTGCTCCCGAGGGTCACCGTCGGCCAGGTGGAGGCCACGACACCGGAAGTACCCGACGCGGAGGTGCTCATCGGCACGGAGGCGGTCCTGCACCGCGTCGGTGCGCTTTCGCATCCGGTCGAGCTGGTCGCGTTCCTGGAGCTCGACCAGGAGCTGCTGGCGGCCCGGTACCGGGCGGCGGAGCAGGCCCTGTGGCTGGTCGTTCGCGCCGCGCGCATCGTCGGGGGCCGGAGCGGGCCGGGGCGGCTCCTGATGCAGACACGTGTTCCCGAGCACGAGGTGATCGCCGCCGCGCGCGCCGCCGACGCAACGATCGTCGCCGACGCGGAGCGCGCGCGACGCCGCGTGCTCGGCTTCCCACCCTTCGGCGGCCTCGCGGAGGTGAGCGGCGCGTCCGACGCCGTCGACGCCGCGTGCACCGCGCTGCGACCCGCGCCGGCGCTGCGGGTACTGGGCCCGGTCGAGCTCGGCGCGTCGGCTCGGGCGCTCGTGCAGGCGCCGTCCGTCGACGCGCTCTGCGACGCGCTCGCCGGCGTCGATCTCTCTGCCGCCCGGGCGCGCGGGCGCCTGCGCATCGATGTGGACCCGCTGCGAGTCTGACGCGCCCGTCGGCATCCAACCGCGCCGCTGGTACCCTCGGCCTCGTGGCTACCCACCCTGTGCGCCTCTTTGGTGACCCGGTGCTGAAGCAGCGGGCACGCGAGGTCGAAGACGTCAACGGGAGCCTCGTCGCGCTCGCCGAGAGCATGTACGACACGATGTACGAGGCCGTTGGCATGGGGCTGGCCGCGCCCCAGATCGGCGTGCAGCGGCGCATCTTCACGTACGACACCGGCGAGGGCCCGCACACCATCGTGAACCCTGAGATCGTCGAGTCGTCGGGGGAGTGGGTGTTCAACGAAGGCTGCCTGTCGGTGCCCGGCCTGCACTTCGACATCGTGCGCCCCAAGCTCGTGACGTTGCGAGGCCTCGGCCTCGACGGCAACGAGATCGAGATCGAGGCCGACGAGAAGTTGGCGCGGGTGTTCCAGCACGAGATCGACCACCTGGACGGCGTGCTGCTCCTCGACCGCCTCGAGCCGGACGAGCGCAAGCGGGCGCTGCGGACGCTGCGGGACCAGGACCTCGCGGCCGTACCCCGGGGCGCCGGTCCGGCTCTCTGATCGCGGCGCGCCCACGGTGCGCCTCGTCTTCCTCGGCACGCCCGACGACGCGGTCGTACCCCTCCGGGCGCTCGTCGGAGCGGGGCACGACGTCGCGCTGGTCGTCACCCAGCCCGACCGCCGGCGCAGCCGTCGCGGCCACGCCGACCCGAGCCCCGCGAAGGTGGCGGCGTCGGAGCTCGGGCTCGCGGTGGTGACGCCGGCGCGCGCCAGCGAGGTCGGCGACGAGGTCGCGGGGTCGGGGGCGCAGCTGGGTGTTGTGGTCGGGTTCGGCCAGCTCCTGCAGCCTGCGTTTCTCGCCACGCTGCCGGGCGGTTTCGTGAACCTGCACTTCTCGCTGCTGCCCCGTTGGCGCGGCGCAGCTCCCGTCGAACGCGCCATCCTCGCCGGCGACAACGAGACGGGTGTGAGCCTCATGCGCATCGACGAGGGCTTGGACACCGGCGGCGTCTACGCGTCCGTAGCGACGCAGATCGGACCGGATGAGACGGCCGGGGAGCTGCGCGCACGGCTTACCGATCTCGGGACGCGTCTGCTCCTCGAGCACCTCCCGCGAGTGCCCGAGACCGAGCCTGCACCACAGGAGGGAGAGCCCACGTACGCCGAGAAGCTGACGGTGGACGAGTTCCGCGTCGACGGCCTACGACCGGCGATCGAGCTCCATCGTGTCGTGCGGGCCGGGAACCCCAGGCCCGGAGCCTGGATGTTCGTCAACGGCCAACGCGTGAAGGTGTGGCGCGCGCACGTCGAGGTCGGTGACGGGCGGGCGGGCGACGTGCGCGGGCGCGGTGAGCTGGTGACGACGGACGGCGTGCTGCGACTCGACGAGGTGCAGCCCGAGGGCAAGCCCCGGATGACCGGCGAGGCATGGATGGCCGGCCGGCGCGAGGAGACGCTCTCGGTCGCGCCTGCCGAGTCGTCGTGAGCAGCCGGGACCTCGCGCTCGCCGTGCTGCTGCGCGTCGAGGAAGGCGCGTACTCGAATGTGCTGCTCCCGAAGATGCTGTCCGACTCGGGGCTCACCGCCCGCGATCGCGCGTTCGCCACCGACCTCGTCTACGGCACGCTCCGGCAGCGACGGGCGCTGGACTATCTCCTCGCGCTCGTCACCGACCGGCCCCTCGCCGAGCTCGACACCCCGACGCTCGCCGTGCTCCGCCTCGGCGCGTACCAGCTCACGAGGGGCGTACCGGCGCACGCGGCAGTGAGCGAGACCGTCGACACCGCGCCTCGCCGCGCCCGCGGCTACGTGAACGCCGTGCTGCGCAAGGTCGCAGAGCTGGGCCCGCTGTGGCCGTGGCCCGAGGGCGACGACGTGTCAGCGCTGGCGACGCGGCTGTCGTACCCGGACTGGCTGGTCGGCGAGATGGTCGACCAGTACGGCATCGACGCCGCGCGCGCGAGCCTCGAGCGGGGAAACGAGCCGCCAACCGTCGCCTTGCGCGTCAACCGCCGCGTCACCGACGCCGGCGCGGTCGAGGAGGAGCTCCGGGCCACGGGCGTGGACGTGACGCGTGGCGAGTTGAGCGAGGGTGCTCTGCGCGTGCGGAGGACCGGTGATCCGGCGCGGCTGGCGGCGGTGGCCGAGGGCCGGGCGACGCCGCAGGACGAGGCCAGCCAGGCGGTCGTCGACATACTCGATCCGCATCCCGACGACACGGTCGTCGACACCGCCGCCGCGCCGGGGGGGAAGGCGACGGCGATCGGTGAGCGCCTCGGCCGATCGGGGCGCGTCGTGGCGGGCGAGGTCCGCCCCGGCCGCATCGACCTCATCGTCGCGGCGCGCCGGCGCCTCCACCTCGACGACGTGATCCCGGTCGTCGCCGACGGTCGGGCGGTGCCGCTGCGACCTGCGTGTGCCGACCGTGTGCTCGTCGACGCGCCCTGCAGCGGCCTGGGCGTGCTGCGCCGCCGCGCCGAGCTGCGCTGGCGCATCGAGCGCGAGCACATCGGGAGGATTGTCGAGCTCCAGCGCGACCTCCTCCGTGCCGCGGCCGAGACGGTCCGGCGCGGTGGAATCGTCGTGTACTCGGTGTGCACGCTGACTGCCGCCGAGACCATCGCGATCGACGCATGGGCCGAGCAGGCGCTCCCGCAGCTCGTCGCCGACCCGCCCCCCGGACCGCCGTGGCGACCGCGGGGGAGAGGCGCACTGGTCCTGCCTCACGACGCCGACACCGACGGCATGTACGTCCTCCGGCTACGGCACACCTAGGGTGATGGCATGAGCAGGGCGAAGGAGGCCGGTAAGGCGGGCAAGACGGGCAAGATCGCGCCGTCGATCCTCTCGTCCGACTTCGCCGAGCTGGCCGACGAGGTCGAGCGCGTCACGCCGGAAGCCGACCTGCTCCACGTGGACGTCATGGACGGGCACTTCGTGCCCAACCTGACGATCGGCCCGCCGGTCGTGAGGTCGCTGCGGAAGCGCACGGACCTCTACCTGGACTGCCACCTCATGGTCGACAACCCGGGTCAGCTGATCGAGGACTTCGCCGAGGCCGGGGCCGACGGGTGCACGATTCACATCGAGCTCGGCGACCCGCGGCCCACCTTCGCCCGGATGCGCGACCTCGGGCTGCGCGTTGGGCTGACCCTCAACCCCGAGACGCCGGTGGAGAGCGTCCTTCCGTACCTCGAGGAGGTCGACACCCTGTTGGTCATGAGCGTGCATCCCGGGTTCGGGGGACAGTCGTTCATCCCCTCGGTGCTCGACAAGCTCGCGGTCGCGCGCCGCGCTGTCGACGAGGGTCAGCTGTCCGTCGAGCTCGAGATCGACGGTGGGATCAATCACGAGACCGGGCCGCGAGCCGCTGCCGCCGGCGCCGACATCCTCGTGGCGGGGAGCGCGATCTTCCACGCCGACGACCCCGTTGGCGCCGCCCGGCGGATTCGGGAGGCCGCGTGGCCGCCCACGTCCTGATCGACGACGGTGGCATCCGTGCAGGCGAAGGTGCTGACGGTCTCGGACGGCGTCGCAGCGGGGGCTCGTGAGGACCGGTCGGGGTCCGCGCTCGTCGCGCGCCTGCGCGAGGCGTCGATCGAGGTCGTCGACCACCAGGTAACCACCGACGGTCGCGATGCGGTGCAAGCTGCGCTGCGGGAGCTGACGGCGGGGTTCGCGGGGCTCGTCGTGACGACCGGAGGAACCGGTTTCGGTCCCCGGGATCTCACACCGGAGAGCACGCGCGCGGTCGTCGAACGCGACGCGCCCGGCCTCGCCGAGGCCATGCGGCGGGTGAGCGACGGGGGTGACCGCGCGTTCGGGATGCTGTCACGGGGCGTCTGCGGTGCGGTGGGGCAGGCGCTCGTGTGCAACCTGCCGGGGTCGTCGAGCGGCGCCGTCGAGTGTCTCGAGGCGATCCTGCCCGCGGTGCCCCACGCCCTCGAGCTGCTCGCCGGGGAACACCCCCATTGAACCCGTAATTGAAACACGTTATACTTCTGGCTGCGGGTACAGTTGACCCGCTGGTCAAGAAATCAGTCCAAAACCAAGAGTGAGCCCTCGGGGTTTGGGTGCAAGTCCCGACCGGCGGTGGCCGCAGGAAGCAACGCAGGCCCTGCGGGAGCCCGCGAGCCCACGGCTGCCAGCCGTGTGGTTGACCCGGTAGAGCCGGGGCCGACGGTGAGAGTCCGGATGGGAGAGGGCGTTCGGTGGGCGCGCTGTTGGCGCGCCGCCGCGCCGTTCCCGCGCCTCGGGGTCTCCGCCAAGATGGCTGCGATCGAGGTGCGATCGTGAACGGCACGGACAGCGAGCTGATCGCCCGAGCGGTGGCGCTGGGCGAGGACGGCCGCCGGTCCGCGCCCCCGAACCCCTGGGTCGGCTGTGTGATCGTCGACCAGCACGGCGAGATCGCCGGCACCGGCTTCCACCGTCGGCCCGGCACCCCACACGCCGAGGTCCACGCCCTGGAGGCGGCCGGGGAGCGCGCCCGCGGCGGGACGGCCTACGTCAGCCTCGAGCCCTGCGCCCACCAAGGCCGCACACCACCTTGCGCCGATGCACTGATCGCCGCCGGCGTCAGCCGCGTGGTCGTCGCCCTCGAAGACCCCGACCCGAACGTCGCCGGCCGCGGGCTCGCCCGCCTCCGGGCCGCCGGTCTCGACACCGAGGTCGGGCCGGGCGCGGCGGCGGCTCGGCAGTCGCTCGCCCCGTACCTCCATCACCGCCGCACCGGACGGGCGTGGTGCCTCCTGAAGACGGCGATGAGCCTCGACGCGAAAACGGCGGCCGCCGACGGGTCGTCCCGCTGGATCACCGGGCCCGTCGCCCGCGCCGACGGCCACCGCCTGCGGGCCGAGTCGCAGGCCGTCGTGGTCGGCGCCGGCACCGCCCTGGCCGACACGCCATCCCTCACGGCCCGCGACGTCGAACCCGCGGTCGAGCGGCAGCCGCTGCGCGTCCTCCTCGACGCCCGCGGCCGCGTGCCGGCCGCCGGCCCGCTGTTCGACCCCGCGCTCGCGCCCACGC
>JBKPDN010000338.1:0-8983 GCA_046727875.1 Actinomycetota bacterium
GAGTACGTGCCCGGTGAGGGCGAGGACGAGACGATCCTCGACGTCCTGGGTGAGCTCGAATCGCTCGGGTTCACCGGCCAGTTCATGCCCCGCGAGGGCGGACAGGTCGAGTGCCTCACGTGCCATCGGCTGTCCCCCGCCGACGACACCTTGTTCCGCCACCTCCGCCGGCTCGAGGGCGCGTCCGATCCCGCCGACATGCTGGCGGTGGTCGGGCTCGCGTGCCCGCACTGCGGCGCGCTCGGCACCGCGGTGCTCGGGTACGGGCCGGAGGCTTCCGCCGTGGACACCCAGGTGCTCGAGCTCCTCGAGGACTGCCGCCGGCGCCGAGCGAAGCACGAGGCGCGGTAGGTGGCGGTGTCGGTTCCCGACGCGGTCGTCGTCGGCGCCGGGCCGAACGGTCTGGTCGCCGCCAACCTGCTCGCCGACGAGGGTTGGGACGTGCTCGTGCTCGAGGCGCAGCCAGAGCCGGGGGGCGCGGTCCGCAGCGCCGTGCTCACCGACGGCTTCACGTACGACCGGTTCAGCGCGTTCTACCCGCTCGCGGCGGCGTCTCCGGTCATCCGGGGCCTGCAGCTCGAGGACCACGGACTGCGGTGGCGCCACGCGCCGCTCGCGCTCGCGCATCCGACTCCTGACGGCGAGTGCGCCGTCCTGTCGACCGACGCCGACGAGACGGCCGCCTCGCTCGACAACTACGCACCTGGCGACGGCGCCGCGTGGCGTGCGCTCTACGCGCGGTGGCAGCGAGTGGGCCGCCACCTCGTCGACGCGCTGCTGACGCCGTTCCCACCGGTCAAAGCGGGCGGTCGCCTGGCCGCGGCGCTCGGCCCGCGTGAGTGGGCGCGCTTCGCACGGCTCGCGTTGCTACCGGTGCGCAGCCTCGCCCGGGAGACGTTCACCGGTGAGGGCGGCGCGTTGCTCCTCGCCGGCAACACGCTCCACACCGACCTCGGGCCCGAGATGGCGCTCGGTGGCTTCTTCGGCTGGGTGCTCGCGTCGTTGGGCCAGGAGCACGGCTTCCCGGTGCCCGAGGGCGGCGCAGCAAAACTGACCGACGCGCTCGTCCGCCGGCTCGAGGCGCGCCGCGGGCGCGTCATGTGCTCGACCACGGTCACAAGGATCGAAGTGCGGGGCCGGCGCGCGGTCGCCGTGCGGACCGACGCGGGCGACGAGATCGCCGTGCGGCGGGCCGTGCTCGCCGACGTGGGCGCGCCCGCGCTGTACGGCTCGCGCGTGCGGCCCGAGCACCTCCCGGCGCGCGTGCTCGAAGGCATGCGCGCCTTCACGTACGACCACGCCACCGTCAAGATCGACTGGGCGCTCGACGGTCCCGTGCCCTGGTCGGCCGAGCCCGCCCACCGCGCCGGCACCGTCCACCTCGGCGACTCGCTCGACCACCTGACGGACGTGTCGGCCCAGCTCGCGACGGGTCACATCCCGGCCCACCCGTTCGTGCTCATCGGCCAGATGACGACGAGCGACCCGACGCGGTCACCCGTCGGGACGGAGAGCTTGTGGGGTTATACGCACGTCCCGCACCGCCCGATCGGCGACGCGGGGGGCGACCTCACCGGCAAGTGGGACGAGCGTGAGACCGAGGCGTTCGCGGCGCGCGTCGAGGGCGAGCTCGAGGCGCGCGCGCCGGGGTTCGCCGACCGAGTCGTCGCCCGCCACGTCCTCACGCCCCCGATGCTCGAGGCCGCCGACGCCAACCTCGTCGGCGGAGCCGTGAACGGCGGCACCGCGCAGCTGCACCAGCAGCTCGTCTTCCGTCCGACCATCGGCCTGGGCCGGGCCGAGACCCCGATCCGAGGCCTGTTCCTCGCGTCGGCGTCGGCCCATCCCGGCGGTGGAGTGCACGGCGCGTGCGGCGCCAACGCCGCCCGTGCCGCGCTCGCAGCCGACCGTCGCCGGCAGTTCGTCAACGCGTTGTCGCAGTAACGATCGCTACCACGGCATCGACACGCCGCCGTTCGGGCGGATGATCTGGCCGGTGACGAACGACGCCGCGTCGGAGACGAGGTAGAGGATCGCCCAGGCGATGTCGTCGGGTGTGCCGATGCGGCCGATCGGCGCCATCGCGCCGAACCGCTGCTTGTACTGCTGGAGGCGCTCCTCGTTCACCGTCCCGTCGGCGTCGACGAAGTGCTGCCGCGAGAAGTTCGTGAGGATCACTCCGGGTGCGAGCGCGTTTACGCGGATGCCGTGCTGACCCGCTTCCATCGCCAGCGTCTTGGTGAGCATCGCGACGCCGGCCTTCGTCATCGCGTAGCACGCCAGCGTCGGCGCTGGCGTGTCGATTGCGCCGGACGAGATGTTCACGATGCTCCCCGACTTCTGCGGTGTCATGACCCGCAGCGCGGCCTGGCACCCGTAGAACACGCTCTTGAGGTTGATGGCGAGGATGCGCTCGAACTCGTCGTCGGTCACGTCGGCGACCATCTGGTTGTGGGGGACCCCGGCGATGTTGCCCATGACGTCGACGCGCCCGAACTCGCCGGCGGCGCGGTCGACCAGCGCGTCCACATCGGCGCGGGCGGTGACGTCGGTGCGGAGCGGCAGCGCCTTCCCGCCCTGCGACCCGATCTCGTCGGCGGCCGCCTGCGCGCCCTTCTCGTCGATGTCGCCGAGCACGACAGTCGCCCCCGCGCCCGCCAGCACCTGGGCGGTGGCGCGGCCGATGCCGCTCGCGGCGCCGGTCAGGACCGCGACCCGCCCCGACAGATCGAACGCCTCGCCGACGCCGGTGGTCGCGACGACCTCAGCCATCTCTCTCCTCCCCCTCGTGCGGCTCTGCCCTCTCGCGCGGCTCCGCCGATGGCAAATCTGACATACCGTCAGGCGAGAGCCTACGCAGGCGCGCCGAGAACGTGCAGACCGGGTGCCAAGCTCTTCTCGGCATGAGCGAACTGACCATCGTCACACTCAACCTGCACGGGGGCATGCGCACGCGCCGGATCGCCACCCCCCGGTTGGGGCAATACGCGCCACCGGCGGAGGGGGCTTCCTCGAACGGGGCGTTCGACGTCGCCGGTGTGCTGCGGTCCTTTGCCGCCGACGTCGTCGTCGTGCAGGAGGCGTGGTGGCCCGACGACGGTCCGGCCGCGGTCGACACGGTGGCAGCCGAGCGGGGCGCGACCGTCCACGCGGCGATGTTCGGGCGCGGTCTCGTCAACCCGTGGCCGCACTACGTCACGGAACGGCGTGGCCAGGCGCGTGGGCGCATCGGCATCGCAGTGATGAGCAGCCTGCCGGCGCGGTTCGTGGCCAACCTGCCGCTCGACGGCATCGCCACCGATCCCGCGCCGAGGCGGTGCGCGCAGCATCTTGTGCTCGACGTGGACGGGCACGACCTCGACCTCGTCGCCGTGCACCTCAGCTCGCGTCTCCCCCACGCGCCACCGTTGCAACTGCGCCGGCTGCGTCCGCAGCTGCCGCCGCCCGGCCAGCCGACCGTGATCGTCGGCGACTTCAACCTGTGGGGTCCCGCGGTGACGGCGATGCTCCCGGGATGGCGCCGCGCCGTCCGCGGGCGCACGTGGCCGGCGCACCGCCCCCACAGCCAGATCGACCATGTGCTCGTACCCGACGGCGTCGACGTCGTGGATGCCGCCGTCCTGGGCGAGGTCGGCTCCGACCACCGACCGCTACGGGTGACACTGCGGCTGCGGTGATCGCGGCCCGACTCAGACCGGGGGCAAACCCGCGTACGCGCGCATCCGGTTGTAGAGGTCGATCACCTTCGACGCGTAGTTGGGGTCTGTCGCCCAGTTCCCGTTCCCCATCTCGTTCCAGGTCTGCGCCTTGCCCTTCGGACTCACGAGGTTGAACCGCGGGTCGGCACACGGCGTGTGCAGCGGCGGTTGCGAGCAGCTGGTCGCCGACGAGTCGGCGTACGCGCGGAGGTGCTGGATCTGGGCACGCACACCGGTGTCGGCGTCGGGGAAGCTCGCACCCTGGCCGCCGCCGTCCGTTGCGCCAAGCCCGCCGTAGTTGTTCTGCCAGCACTGCACCTGACCGCCGTAGCGGAACCACCCCGTCTCGATGATCGACTGGGCGAAGGCGATGTCGCCACGGACGTTCTCGACGTTGCCATCCAAGACGAAGTCCGCGCTCAGCTGCTCGATCGAGACCGTCACGCACGGCGAGCCGGAAGGCTGGTTGGCCCAGAAGAATCCCGCGAGCTGGTCCCAGCTGAGGCTCGACTGCCCCATGACCGGGACGGAGCCCGGCGCCGGCGCGGCAAAGCAGCCGGCGGCCGCGAGGGCAAGCGCCGCCACCAGGGCGAGCGGGGTGAAACGGCGGAGACGCTGCACGGGAGAAGTCATCGGCGTGCCATCGGGGGGGCCTGAAGGGCGTTGTTGCAGAAGTTGCCGGAGTGCTTCGAGAGGCTGAGGTTAGCTTCTCTCGAGCACCGAGGCCAACGACCGCCGGCGCGCGGGTCAGGCCCGGTTGCCGGCGACGTAGCTGCGGTAGACGGCGAGAAGGGCGGTCTTCTGGTCGTCGGTCAGATCGGGGTCGGCGCGGATCGCGTTCTCCGCGCCCCCGCCCTCGGGGGCGCCGTTCTCCTCGTCCTCCAGCAACCCCGCCTGGGCGAGCAGCGTCTCGGCCGAGACGTTGAGCGCCTGCGCGATCGCCTTCAGGACGCGCACCGAGGGCTCGTGGAGGCCGCGCTCGACCTGGCTGAGGTAGGGGTTCGAGACGCGCGTGCGCTCGGCGAGGTCGCGCAGCGACAGGTTGGCGAGCTTCCGCTGGCTGCGGATGAAGCCGCCCAGCGCCTCGAGGTGGGATTGCCACGCGTCGGTGGTCATCGCGGTCGTGCGAAGCGCGCGGGGAGGGCCGGGGGACGCCCTCCCCGCGCGATCCGCGGGGCGGAGATCGTGCTTACGCCGGGGTGACGGCGGCGACGAGCTTCTTGGAGAAGTCGCGCTGGTTGTCGATGACCTGCTCGGCGTAGCCGAACGCCCGGTCGACGACCTCGCCCAGGGCGGGCAGCCGGTCGGCGTAGGGGAGCTCGGACCACGAGGGCAGCTTGTCGGCGGCGGTCTTCACCGCGTCGATGACCGCGTCCTGGCCGGTGCGGACGGCGTCGAGCACCTGCTCAGGGAAGTCGGTGATTTCGAGAACAGCCACGGGGGCTCCTAATCGCTCGAGGTTCTGGGGGTTGGTGGTGCAGTGCTAACTATATCAAGCGTCTGCTCACCTCGTCAAGAGGAGGCACTACGATGCGGCCGTGGTGAGCGGTCCCCGCATCGGCCTGGTCCTGGGCGCCGGCGGCGTGATCGGCCACGCCTTCCACGCCGGTGTGCTCGACGGGTTGTGCGACGCCACTGGCTGGGACCCCCGCGACGCCGAGGTGATCGTGGGAACGTCGGCCGGCTCGGTCGTCGGCGGCCTGCTGCGGGCCGGCTTCACGGCAGGGGACCTGGCGGCTCGGTCCATGGGCGAGCCGCTCTCGGCCGAGGGCGCCGCGCTCGCGGGCCGGGCCGACATCGGTGGCGGTCCGACCCGGGTGCCGACCCGCCCGCCCCGCCGGCGCGGGCTCCCCCGCATGGCCTCGCCCACGCTGCTCGTCCGCGCCGCCTTGCGACCGTTCTGGATGAACCGACCCGGCGTGATGCTGGCAGGCGCGCTGCCCGCCGGCGCTGTGCCCACGGAGCTGGTCGCGGCGGGGTTCCGGCCGCTGTTCGGCTCGGACTGGCCCGAGCGCGAGCTGTGGCTGACGGCGGTGCGGCTGCGCGACGGACAACGCGTCGTGTTCGGTCGCGATGGCGCGCCGGCGGCGCACGTCGCCGACGCGGTGGCGGCGTCGTGCGCGATCCCAAGCTTCTTCGAGCCGGTCACGATCGGCGGCGTCGCGTTCGTCGACGGCGGCGCGCACTCCCCCACGAACGCCGACCTGCTCGCGGAATACCGGTCGCCGTCGCAAGCTCCGGCTCCTGCTACGCCCGTTGGCAAAGCCGCCGGCTCCGCGGATCGCGAGCTCGACCTGGTCGTCGTGAGCTCGCCGATGTCAATCGCGGGAAACCGGCTCCGCCCCTCGCTCGATCTGCCCGCCCGCCGCCTGTGCCGGTTCTATCTGGGTCAGGAGGCGGCGCGTATCCGGCGGCGGGGTGTGCCCGTCCTCGCCTTCCAGCCCACCGCCGACGACCTCAAGGTCATGGGCATGAACGCCATGAACCCATCCCGCAGAGCACCAGTGACGAGACAAGCCAAGCAGTCAGCATTGAAGAAACTCGAACGCGAGGACACCAACGCCCTTCTCTCTCCCCTCTTCACGGGAACGAGCACGAGCGCACGCGGCTAATCGGAGGGGCGGCGCCGAGGGGTCGCCGCCGCCGATTTGCCCGTAAACGGTGAGGCGGTGGGGATCACCTCGGCGCCGCCCACACACGTGTTACCCGGCTGTCTGCTCCAGCTGCATGCGCTCGTACTCGGCGCCGGTGTCCTCCCAGTCTTCGTACTCGAGGACGCCCAGCTCGCCGAACTTTTGGCGGAGCCAGCCGTCGCCGGCGTCGAGGAGCCCCAGCTTCTTGAGGTTGGGGACGATCTTGGAGAACAGCATCTTGCGGAACTCGCGCTGCATCGGCGCGTCGAGCATCACGCTCGTGCACTCCTTGACGGGCAGGCCCGCCCACTCCCAGACCTCCTGGCCGAGGAAGCGGTCGCGCATCTTGACCGCGGCCTCGTAGCAGAACTCCTGGCGCTCGCGGATGCCGGCGGCGTCGAGATCCTTGTACGCCTCCTTGAGCGACATCACGCCGAACGCGACGTGCCGCGCCTCGTCGGCCATGACGTACCGGGTGATCTGCTTGAGCAGCGGGTCCGGCGACGTCTGGTACTGGAAGCCGAACGCAGCCAGGGCGAGTCCCTCGATCATGATCTGCATGCCGAGGTAGGTCATGTCCCAGCGCGAGTCGGACACGACGTCGTCGAGCAGCGACCGCAGATGCACGTTGATCGGGAACTCGTGCGCCAACTTCTCGCTGAGGTATTTGGAGTAGACCTCGACGTGGCGCGCCTCGTCCATCACCTGTGTGGCCGCGTAGTACTTGGCGTCGATCCACGGAACCTGTTCCACGATCTTGGCCGTGCAGATGAGCGCGCCCTGCTCACCGTGCATGAACTGCGACAGGACCCACGCCTGCTGGGCGGCGCCGAGGTCGAACCACTCGTCCTCGGACAGCTTCTCGAACGGCGTGCCCGCGCGCTCGAGCGCCATCGTGGTGTTGAGCGGGTTGTTCGGGTCACGGGCGATCTTCCAGGGGTCGACGTCGATGTCCCAGTCGATGTCGGTCGAGACGTTCCACATGGACGTCTTGGCCTTCTCGTAGAGCTTGCTCAGCGCCTCGCGGCTGCGTTCGTAGTCCCACGTGAACAGCGCGTCGCCCGCCGAGCGCACGGCATGGATGGCCTCGTGCTTCTCCTCGTCGGACACGGTCTCGGACAACTCCTCGACCGTGCCGGACCGGATCTCCTGCTCCTCGACCGCCATGTGTCGCTCCTTGTTCCCTCGACTTCGTCGTCGACTTCCCTCGACTTCGTCGTCGACTTCCCTCGACTTCGTCGTCGGCTCAAACCTCGTTCGCAGCAGAGGCGTCCGGGGATGCTCCAGCTTCGCCGGTACCGTCCTCGCCCGCCAGCTTCAGCAATTCGGACATTCCGTCCTCGACGCCGCGGCACAGCACACCGATGTCGGGCGCGCTGTCGTAGTCGCCCGTGACGCCGAAGTTGAGCATCCCGTTGTAGGAGAAGATGGCGACTCCGATGCGTAGGTGCCCCGCGATCGGCACGAACGGGAACGCTTCGAGCATCTGGCGGCCGCACGCGTACAGCGGGAACTGGGGTCCGGGGACGTTCGTCGTCACGGTGTTCACGTTGCGCTGCGGAATGCGGAACGCCACTCGCGTGCCCACGGCGAGAAGCAACGCCGGCGCGAAGCCCGACAGCGACGTCAGCACCTCACCCGCCACCGCCTGCTTCGACTCCTTGAGCCCGCTCATCTGCGACCGGATGGCGGCGAGACGCTCGGCGGGGTCGGCGATCCCTACCGGGAGCTCGGCGAACATCGCCGAGACACGGTTGTTGTATGTGCCGCGCTCGCCGGGCATCCGCACCGAGACCGGCACCAGCGTGCGCACGCCGCGGCCTTCGGGTTCCTCGTCGCGCGCCACGATGAGGTCACGGAACCCGCGCGTGAGCACGGTGAGCACGACGTCGTTCACAGTGCCGCCGAGCGCGGTCCGCACACGCTTCACGTCCGTGAGGTTCGTGCGGGCCCAGTCCCACCGCCGGTGCGGCCCGATCGGCCCATTGAGCGACGACTCCACGGTCGGGCGCACGAGGCCCGCGAGCGACGCGACACCCCGCGCCGCGTCGGCGAACAGCTCAGCGAGCTGACGCCATCCGCGCGCCGCGGAACGCATGGCGCGGAACTGCTCGTACGGGCTCGCGATCAGGTCGCCCACGGCCTCGCTGACGAGACGCACCTCGGACGGCTCGGCCTCGGGCCGCCACGTGTCCGGGCGCGGCCGCGCCGGCTCCCGCTCCGGGTCCAGCATCACGGCCAGAAGGTCGGACCCGGACACGCCGTCCACCATGCAGTGGTGGACCTTCGAGATGAGTGCCCAGTGCCCGTCTTGCAGGCCCTCGACCATCCACATCTCCCACAGCGGCTTCGTGCGGTCGAGCTGCTGGGCCATGAGCCGGCCGACGAGATTGCGCAGCTCGCGATCGCCACCCGGCGGGGGCAGCGCGGTGTGGCGGAGGTGGTAGCCGAGGTTGAAGTGCGAGTCGTCGACCCACACCGGTCGCCCGAGGTCGAGCGGGACGAAACGCACTCTCTGGCGGTAACGCGGCACGAGCGGGAGCTTCCCGGCGACGAGCTCGGCGAAGTCGCCGTACGCGGGAGCCGGCCCCTCGAAGATCCCGACCGAGCCGATGTGCATGTGGTTGACATCGTTCTCGATGTGGAGGAACG
>JBKPDN010000339.1:0-6425 GCA_046727875.1 Actinomycetota bacterium
TCGTCGATCTCGCGGCCGCGGATCAGGCCGAGCACCTCGCGCACCTTGGTCGGCGACGTGCGCAGGTGACGGAGCGAGGCGCGGGTCTCAGGCACTTGGCGCGGGCCCCCTTCGTGCCGATCGCTCGGCCCCGGCGTGGACGCGGAACGTCCGCGTCGGTGCGAACTCGCCGAGCTTGTGACCGACCATCGCCTCGGAGATGTAGATGGGCACGTGCTTGCGGCCGTCATGCACCGCGATCGTGTGGCCGACCATCTCGGGAGTGACGGTTGAGCGCCGTGACCAGGTCTTGATGACCTTCCGGTCGCCGGACGCGTTCATCGCCTCGACCTTCACCCGCAGGTGATCGTCGACGAACGGCCCCTTCTTCACGCTGCGCGGCATCGCCTACCTCCCCCGGGAGCCGCGGCGACGCCGCCGGCGGCGAATGATCAGCTTGTCGGACGGCTTGTCCTTGCGACGGGTGCGGCCCTCGGGCTTGCCCCACGGCGTCACCGGGTGGCGACCGCCGGAGCTCTTGCCCTCGCCGCCGCCCAGCGGATGGTCGACAGGGTTCATCGCGACGCCGCGCGTGTGCGGTCGGCGGCCCTTCCACCGGTTCCGACCGGCTTTGCCGATCTGAACCAGGCCCGCCTCGACGTTGCCGACCTGGCCGACGGTGGCGCGGCAGTCGATCGACACCCGCCGCATCTCGGTCGAGGGGAGGCGCAGCGTGGCGAAGGAGCCTTCCTTGGCGACGAGCTGCACGGCAGCGCCGGCGCCGCGCGCGAGCTTGCCGCCCGCGCCCGGCTTGAGCTCGACGTTGTGCACGGTCGTGCCGACCGGGATGTAGCGCAGCGCCAGCGCGTTCCCGGGCCGGATCTCGGAGCCCTGGCCGCTCTGGAGCATGTCGCCGACTCCGACACCGGCCGGGGCGAGGATGTAGCGCTTCTCGCCGTCCCGGTAGTGCAGCAGCGCGATGCGGGCGTTGCGGTTGGGGTCGTACTCGACGGCGGCGACCTTGGCCGGGACGCCGTCCTTCTCGCGCCGGAAGTCGAGCACGCGGTACTTCTGCTTGTGCCCACCGCCGCGGTGGCGCGACGTCATGCGGCCGTACACGTTGCGGCCGGACGAGCGCTTCTTGGACTTGGTGAGCGACTTCTCGGGCCGTCCCCGGGTGACCTCGGAGAAGTCGGAGACGGTTTGGAACCGGCGGCCCGGGCTGGTCGGCTTGCGCTTGCGAATCGGCATCGTCAGCTCCCGAAGATCTCGATGCTGTCGCCCTCGGCGAGCGACACGATCGCCCGCCGCTGGTCGGCGCGCTTGCCCCAGTCGCCTGTGCGCCGGTTGCGCTTGCGCTTGCCCTTGCGGTTGACCGTGTTGACGTTCGTGACCCTCACGCCGAAGATCTCCTCGACCGCCTGCTTGATCTGGATCTTGTTGGCGTCGGGCGCCACGAGGAAGGTGTACACGTTGGCGTCGTAGGCGGCGTACGACTTCTCCGACACGACGGGCCGGATGATGACGTCACGGGGGTTGCGCGAGCTCATAGCTCCCTCCCGCGTGCGAGAAAGGCGTCGAGCGTCGCCTGGCTGAACACCAGCCAGTCGCTCACGAGGACGTCGTAGGCGTTCAGCTCCTCGGGGAGCACGATGGCGACGCGCGGCCCGAGGTTCCGGAACGACTTCCACGTCGAGACCTCCGCGCGATCGAGAACGAGCAGCGCGCGAGGGTCGCGGGCGTCCGATTTCCGGAGCCCGAGCTCGTCGAGGATCTCGACGGCCCGCTTGGTGCTGGGCTCGTCGATGCCCCAGTCGTCGACGACCATCACCCGCTGGCCGGCGGCGCGGTCCGACAGCGCCGAGTGGAGCGCGAGCTTCACCATCTTCTTGGGGGTGCGCTGCTTGTGACTGCGCGGGACGGGGCCATGGGCGATACCACCGCCGCGCCACTGCGGCGAGCGGATAGAGCCGTGGCGCGCGCGACCCGTGCCCTTCTGGCGCCAGGGCTTGGCGCCGCCGCCTTTGACCTGGGCGCGCGTCTTGGTGCTGTGCGTGCCGGAGCGCGCGGCGGCGAGCTGGGCGGTGACGACCTGGTGGAGGACCGACCGGTTCGGCGTGATGCCGAACACCGCGTCGGGCAGGTCGACGCTGCCGGCCTTGGCGCCGTGCACGGTGGTGACGTCGACCTTCATTGCTCCGCTCGCTTGCTGCCGGCGTTCGCCTTCACGGCGTCGCGCACGAACACGACGCTGCCCGTCGGGCCGGGGACGGATCCCCGCACGAGGAGCAGCCCGCGCTCGGGATCGCCTTCGACGACCTCGAGGTTGAGCGTGGTGACACGGCTGTTGCCGTGCTGGCCCGCCATGCGAACGCCTTTGAACACGCGCGCTGGCGTCGCACACGCGCCGATCGCGCCGGGGGCGCGGTGCTTCTTGTGGGTGCCGTGGCTCGCCCCCTGGCCGTGGAAGTTGTGGCGCTTCATCACGCCGGTGAACCCCTTGCCCTTGCTGATCCCGGTGATGTCGACCCGCTCTCCAGCCGCGAACACGTCGGCGGCGAGCACCTGGCCGATCTCGAAACCCGACAGGTCGTCGACGCGGAGCTCCGCGAGGTGCTTGGCGGGCCCGGCGTCGGCGGCCTTCAGATGACCGAGCTCGGGCTTGCTCAGCCGGGTCGGCTTCGTCTCGCCGAACGCGAGCTGGACGGCGGCGTAGCCGTCACGCTCGGGCGTCTTGAGTTGCACGACGCGACAGGGCCCGGCCTGGATCACCGTCACCGGCACGACGCGGTTCTCGGCATCCCAGACCTGTGTCATGCCGAGCTTGCGCCCGAGAATGCCCTTGCTGGCCATGACGTGGGTCCTTCGGCAATGTGCTTCTCTGTGCTCCGCTTCACGCGAATGGCTCCCCCGGCCCGGTGGCCGGCGGAGCAACTCGGTTGTGCTGCGTGGTTTTGCACCAGGGGGCACAGCCTGCGCAGACGTCGGTTGGCGAAGATTTCCGGTCGAGCGTCGCCGCCGGGTCCACCCCGCCCACACGGCGAAAGCCCAGACATAGTAGCGGTTACAACGGATTCCCGTCGAAGCGCCCCCGCCATGGCGGCGACGCCGACGGTTCACTGGTCCTTGACCGTCGAATATCGACGCCGAAGGACCAATGAAGCCCCCTACCCCCGGTCGGAGGCGAGTGCCGAGCTGGTTCCGCGAAACCGCCGGGTCAGACTTGTTGGATCTTGATCTCGATGTCGACGCCGGCGGGGAGGTCGAGGCGCTGGAGGGACTCGACGGTCTTGGAGGTCGGCTCCACGATGTCGAGGAGGCGCTTGTGGATGCGCATCTCGAAGTGCTCGCGGGAGTCCTTGTCGACGTGCGGTGAGCGGATCACGGTGAAGCGACGGATCTCGGTCGGCAGCGGCACGGGGCCGTGGACCTTGGCCTGGGTGCGCACGACCGTCTCGACGATCTTCTTCGTCGACTGGTCGATGATCTCGTGGTCGTAGGCCTTGAGCCGGATCCGGATCTTCTGGCCTTTTGCGTCCGCCACGCCGTGTCCGTCCCGACTCGTACCTAGTTGATGATCTTCGTCACGCGGCCGGCGCCGACGGTGCGACCACCCTCGCGGATCGCGAACCGCAGGCCTTCTTCCATCGCGATCGGGGCGATGAGCTCGACGGTCATCTCGGTGTTGTCGCCGGGCATGACCATCTCGACCGCGTCCGGCAGGCCGATGCTGCCGGTGATGTCAGTCGTACGGAAGTAGAACTGCGGCCGGTAATTGGAGAAGAACGGCGTGTGCCGGCCGCCTTCGTCCTTGGTCAGCACGTAGACCTGGGCGCCGAACTGGGTGTGCGGCGTGATGCTGCCCGGGTTGGCGAGCACCTGGCCCCGCTCCACGTCTTCCTTCTTGGTGCCGCGGAGGAGGACGCCGATGTTGTCGCCGGCCCGGCCTTCGTCCAAGAGCTTGCGGAACATCTCCACGCCGGTGCAGACGGTCTTGGTGGTGTCCTTGATGCCGACGATCTCGATCTCGTTGTTGACGTGGATCACACCACGGTCGACCCGGCCGGTGACGACGGTGCCACGGCCCGTGATCGAGAAGACGTCCTCGATCGGCATCAGGAACGGCTTGTCGACATCCCGGGTGGGCTCGGGGATGTAGGTGTCGACGGCCTCCATGAGCTCGACGATCTTGGGCGTCCAGGTCTCGTCGCCTTCGAGAGCCTTCAGCGCGGAGACCCGCACGATCGGCGTGTCGTCGCCGGGGAACTCGTACTCGTTCAGCAGCTCACGCACCTCGAGCTCGACAAGCTCGAGGATCTCCTCGTCGTCGACCATGTCAGCCTTGTTGAGCGCCACCACAATGCTCGGCACCCCGACCTGGCGGGCCAGCAGAACGTGCTCGCGCGTCTGGGGCATCGGTCCGTCGGTCGCCGCGACCACGAGGATCGCCCCGTCCATCTGGGCGGCGCCGGTGATCATGTTCTTGATGTAGTCGGCGTGGCCGGGGCAGTCGACGTGCGCGTAGTGCCGGTTCGGCGTCTCGTACTCGACGTGTGCGATCGAGATCGTGATCCCGCGCTCGCGCTCCTCGGGTGCCTTGTCGATCTCGTCGAAGCTGGTGTAGTTGGTCGACGGATCCTGATCGTGCAGGACCTTGGTAATCGCCGCAGTCAGCGTCGTCTTCCCATGGTCGATGTGACCGATCGTGCCGATGTTCAGATGCGGCTTGGTCCGCTCGAACTTCTGCTTCGACATGGGACTACCCCTGCTCCTCTGCTCAGGTGGTTACTCGCCGCGGATGCGGGCGGTGATCTCTTGGGCGATGGACTCAGGCACCTGCTGATACGAGTCGAACTGCATCGTGTACGTCGCTCGACCCTGGGTGCGCGAGCGGAGGTCGGTAGCGTAGCCGAACATCTCCGCCAACGGCACTTGGGAACGGACGACGTGCGCGTTCCCGCGCTGCTCCATCCCCTCGACCCTGCCGCGACGCGACGACAGGTCGCCGATCACGTCACCCATGTAGTCCTCGGGCGTCACGACCTCGACCGCCATGATCGGCTCGAGCAGCACGGGCTTCGCCTGGCGCGCTGCCTTCTTGAACGCCATCGAGCCGGCGATCTTGAAGGCCATCTCGCTCGAGTCCACGTCGTGGTACGAGCCGCCGGTGAGGGTCGCCCGCACGTCGACGAGCGGATAACCGGCGATGACGCCGCCTTCCATCGCCTGCTGGATCCCGGCGTCGACGGCGGGGATGTACTCGCGCGGGATGTCGCCGCCGGTGACCTTGTCGACGAACTCGTAGCCGCCACCGGGACCGGTCGGCTCGAGGTCGATGATGACGTGGCCGTACTGGCCCCGGCCGCCGGTCTGGCGCACGTAGCGCTCTTCGATCTTCTGCACCGGTACGGTGATCGTCTCGCGGTACGCAACCTGGGGCTTGCCGACGTTCGCCGACACGCTGAACTCGCGCGTCATCCGGTCGACGAGCACCTCGAGGTGCAACTCGCCCATGCCGGAGATGATCGTCTGGCCGGTGTCGTCGTCGGTGCGGACCTGGAACGTCGGGTCCTCCTCCGACAGCGCGCCGAGCGCCTTGCCGAGCTTGTCCTGGTCGGCCTTGGTCTTGGGCTCGATGGCCACCGAGATCACCGGCTCCGGGAACTCCATCCGCTCGAGGAGGATCGGATGGGTCGGGTCGGCGAGGGTGTCGCCGGTGGTGGTGTGCTTCAGGCCGACGGCGGCGACGATGTCGCCCGCGAACACAGCCTCCTTGTCCTCACGGTGGTTGGCGTGCATCTGCAGGATGCGCCCGATCCGCTCCTTGCGGTCCTTGGTGACGTTGAGGACCTGGCTACCGGCGGCCATCTTGCCCGAGTAGACGCGGAAGTACGTGAGCTTCCCGACGTACGGGTCGCTCATGATCTTGAACGCGAGGGCCGAGAACGGCTCGGAATCGTCGGGCATCCGCTCCACGATCTTCTCGTCCTTCGGCTCGTGACCCGCGACGGGGGGAACCTCGAGCGGGCTCGGGAGGTAGTCGATGATGGCGTCGAGGAGCGGCTGCACGGCCTTGTTCTTGAACGCGCTGCCGCACAGAACCGGGACCAACGCGCCCGACGTGGTGGCGGCGCGCAGGCCGCGCTTGAGGTCGTCGGCGGTGATCTCCTCGTCACCGACGTACTTCTCGAGGACGGTGTCGTCGTGATGCGAGACGACGTCGACGAGCTCGTGGCGCCACTGCTCGGCGTCGGCCTTCAGCTCCTCGGGGATGTCGACCGTCTCGTAGCGGTCGCCCATGCCGTCCTCCCACAGGTGCGCCTTCATCGAGAGGAGATCGACGACGCCGCGGAAGTCGTTCTCGCTGCCGACGGGCAGCTGGGTCAGGGCGACGGTGGCCTCGAGCCGGTCACGGATCATGTCGACGGTGCGGAAGTAGTCGGCGC
>JBKPDN010000340.1:0-3408 GCA_046727875.1 Actinomycetota bacterium
ACGGGAAGCGCGGCCCGGCGATGCCGGCGTTGACGACGATCGGGATGTCGAGCTCGACGCAGGTCGCGTACACCGCGTACGCCTTGGGGTCGTCGACCGGCACCTGGGGCAGGCACCCGGCCGGGAAGAACGTCACCGCCGCGAGGTCCTGCTCCTCCTTCGCCCGGCGAATGGAGCGGACCGACTCCATCACGTCGTTCGGGTTGACCTCGAGCGACAGGAGGAAGCGGCCCGGGTACCGGTCGCGCGCTTCGAGCGTCGTCCTCGTGAGGCCGACGAGCCCGACGGCGACGCCGAATCGGTCCATCTCGCCGATGGTCACGTCTATGGGATCCCGGTCCTCGTCGACCTCGTCGGGCACGTCCTTGAACATGTACTCGGCGAGGAACGTCATGTCCTTCGACTCGGCGTCCTTCGCGCCCTTCCGCAGGTAGTCGTAGACCGCCCTGCGGTCGCGGTGCGGGAAGCCGATCATCAAGTCGACGACGCCGATCCCCTCCGGCATGGGCACGCCGTCGAAACTAGGGCATCGATCAGCCCGCGGTCACGCCCTCGACTCTGCTGCCGCCTTGAGGTGAAGGAGCCATGACACCAACGAGGTGTCGAGGATGTCTTGCATCGTCGACCGGTCGTCGTCGACGGGCGCGCCGGCGAACGACTCGTTGGTGGCGACGAGCACGCCCTGGGTCATGTCTCTGAACGTCCACTCGTGGATGCCCGTGATCCCTTGTGCGGTGCCGCCCCACAGCGTTCGCGATCGCGGGGAGACGTCGCCGGTCGGCGGGGAGACGTCGTAGATCGTCGAGTTGACCGTGAAGCCGGAGCTCGTCCACTCGAAGGAAGCGCCCGGCTCGAATGGCCCTGCCAGGTTGGCGGCCGTGATGTCCTTCTGCCACGCGGGCCAGTCGTTGACGTCGGAGTGCAGCTGCCAGATGGCGTCGAGGGGTGCCTGGACGAGGATCTCGTGGCGTGCGATCACCGGAGCATCGCCATCGATTCCGGTTGGAGTGGTCAATGTCCGCCCTTCCCGCCGCAGACGGTCAAGGTAACGGGTGCGAGTGCCCGTCCGTAAGCTCGTTGCCATGAGCGACCCGCTGCCGCGTTGGATGCGGCGCATTCCGACCACGAGCGGGGACACGCCCGAGGCGGTCCCGGCGGCGACGGTCGTCCTCCTGCGCGACACACCAGGCGGCGGCCTCGAGGCGCTCATGGTCCGGCGCAACTCGAAGCTCGAGTTCGCGGGCGGGATGTGGGTGTTCCCGGGCGGGCGCGTCGATCCCGACGACATCCCGCCCGACGGCGACGTGATCGAGGCGGCGCGCCACGCCGCCGTTCGCGAGGCGCGTGAGGAGGCCGATCTCGTCGTCGACGCCGACGCGCTGGTGCCGTTCGCGCACTGGGTGCCGCCGCCCGTCACGGCGAAGCGGTTCGCGACGTGGTTCTTCATGGGCCCCGCGCCGGAAGGGGCCGTCACCGTCGACATGGGCGAGATCCACGACCACCGGTGGATCCCACCCGCCGATGCCATCGCCCGGCGTGACGACGAGGAGATCGAGCTTGCCCCGCCCACGTGGGTGACGCTGCACCGTCTTACCGGCTATTCGGACGTGGCGGCGGCGGTCGCCGACGCCCGCGCGCGAGAGCCCGAGTTCTTCGAGACCCACATCGCGCGCGTCGAGGGCGGAGCCGCCGCGCTCTGGGAGGGCGACGCCGGCTACGACTCGGGTGACGGCGACGCGCCCGGTCCCCGGCACCGGCTCTTGATGCTGCCGACCGGCTGGCGCTACGAGCGCACCTAGGGGGAGAAGGGATGCGGGCCGTGCGCCACACCGAGAACGGGATCGAGGTCGTCGACGTCCCGAGGCCCGACGCCGACGACGGACGCGTCCGGGTGAAGGTGCGCACCGCGGGCATCTGCGGTTCCGACCTGCACATGCTCACGTGGGGGCCGATGCCGGTCACCCTCGGGCACGAGATGGCGGGCCACCTCGACGACGGCACGCCGGTCGCCGTCTGGCCGCTGGCGGCGTGCGGCGAGTGCGACCGCTGCGCGGCGGGCGAGGTGAGCCAGTGCCGCAATGTGATGTCGACGCTGTACGGCCTCGGGCGCGACGGCGGGATGGCCGACGAGCTCGTCGTCGAGGAGAGCTGCCTGGTGCCGTTGCCCGCCGGCCTCGACGTGGGCGACGCGTCACTCGTCGAACCGGTCGCCTGTTCTCTGCACGCACTGCGACGGGCCGGGCTGCGCGGCGACGAGCGCGTCGTCGTGGTCGGCGCCGGAGCGATCGGTCTGGCGGCCGCGGCCGTCGCCCGCGCGATGGGTTGCACGATCGACGTGCTTGCCCGGCACGACGCCCAGCGCGACGCGGCCGCGCGGATCGGCGCCGGCACGGAACCCGAGGGGGAGTACGACGTCGTGGTTGACGCCGCCGGCACCGACTCCGCCCTCCTGACGTGCTTCGACCTCCTGCGCCCCGGCGGAACGGTCGCCCTCGTCGCGAGCTACTGGGAGCCGGTCCGGTTCCCGCAGTTCTTCACGGTGAAGGAGCCGGTCGTCGTCGGCTCCAACATGCACGGCCACGACGAGACCGGCCGCGACATGGACGCCGCCGCGCGCGTCCTCGCCGACTTCCCCGAGATCGCGGCGGCAATGATTACCCACCGGTTCCCGCTCGACCGAGCCGCCGACGCGTTCACAGTGGCCGCCGACCGCGCTGCCGGGGCGATCAAGGTGCTGCTCGTGCCCTAGGAGCACTGAGGACCCATGCTGACCGTCGACGAAGTAGCTCGGATCGCGTTGGAGTTGCCCGATGCCGCCGAAGGTCGCCGTCACGGCAATCGGACGTGGTCCGTCGCCGGGAAGGCCTTCGCGTGGGAACGACCGTTCAGTAAGGCGGACGTCAAGCGGTTCCGGGACGCGGCCCCTCCCGCCGGACCGATCCTCGCCGTCCGTGTCGAGGACCTCGGCGAGAAGGAAGCCGTTCTGGCCGCTCACCCCAAGGCCTTCTTCACGATTCCGCACTTCGATGGCTACGCGGCCGTTCTCATCCACCTGAAGAAGGTCACGAAACGAGCTTTGCGGGAAGCGCTCACCGACGGCTGGCTGGCGTGCGCGCCGCCACGCCTTGTGGAGCAGTTCCTCGAGCGGTAGCCCCTTCGGGGTCGATGTAGGGGAGCAGTCGACGGGCCGCGAAACCCGCGAGCACGAGCGCGACAAGCGCGCCGGCGGCGACGAGCACCGCGCGCACGCCGACGACATCGGCGATCAGGCCCATGAGGATCGTCCCGAGCGGGAAGCCGGTCCCGAACGTCATCAGCCAGAGGCTCGTGATGCGGCCGCGGATGTGGTCGTCGGACAGCGCCTGGATCGTGCTGTGGTCGATGGCCACCACCGTGACGTACGACGCG
>JBKPDN010000341.1:0-1606 GCA_046727875.1 Actinomycetota bacterium
CGGCTGCGGCGTCGTGACGATGATGACCTCGGCGCGCGGCAGGAACTGCGCCATCGACAACGCGATGTCGCCGGTCCCAGGCGGCATGTCGACGACGAGGAAGTCGGGCTCGTCCCAGTGCACGTCGGTGAGGAACTGCTCCAGGGCCTTGTGGAGCATCGGGCCGCGCCACACGACGGGCTGGTCCTCACGGGCGAAGAAGCCCATCGAGATGAGATTCACGCCGTTCGCCTCGGGCGGGATGATCACGTCGTCGATCACGACCGGCGCGTGGTCGATGCCGAGCATGCGCGGCATCGAAAAGCCCCACACGTCGGCGTCGACGGCGGCGACCTTGTGGCCCCGCTGCGCGAGCACCACCGCGAGGTTCGTGGTGACCGACGACTTCCCCACGCCGCCCTTGCCCGACGCGATCGCCAGCACGCGGGTGCGGGCGTCGGTGAACGGGTTCACTCGAGCGGGGCGGCCGTCGGCGGGACCCGGCTGCTGCTGGCGGAGGCGGGAGGCGACGGCTTGGCGCTGCTCGTCGTCCATCACCGTCAGGTCGACGTCGACCGACTCGACCCCTTCGAGGGGCTGGACGGCCTCGGTGACGCGTCGGGTGATCTCCGGCTTCAGCGGACAGCCCGACACGGTGAGGGCGACGGTCACGGCCACGCGTCCCCCGTCGATCGCGACCTCCTTGACCATGTCGAGGTCGACGATCGACTGGTGGATCTCCGGGTCCTCGACCGGGCGCAGGGCCTCGAGGACGGCGGCCTCGGTGGGCATAGGGCCTCCTCGCCTCCCGTCGCCGGGGGGCATTTCCACTACGTGCGTAGGTAGAATACCGGCATGACGCAGCGGGCCGCGAAGCCGCCGCCCGTCGGCCTCAGCGCCGACGAGTTCAGCGCCGCCGTGAGCGCGGTCACGAGCGCCTTCGGGGATCCGACCCGGCGTGACATCTACCTCTTCGTGCGTGCGGGGGTCGAGGGCGTCACCGCCGCCGACGTGGCAGAGAGGTTCGATCTGCACCCCAACGTCGCCCGCCACCACCTGGAGAAGCTGACCGCCGGCGGCTACCTCACGGTCGAGCTGGCGCGGCACGAGACCGCCGGCCGCCCGTCGAAGCGGTACCGCGCCGGCGAGCTCGACACCTCGCTGAACTTCCCGCCCCGCCGCGACGACCTTCTCGCGACGCTGCTGGCGCGATCGCTCGAGATGCTCGACCCCGACGAGGCTGCTGCCATGGCCGAGGAGGTCGGGTACGACTACGGCCTCGCCATCGCGGCCCGCATGACGCCCGAGACCGACGACCCGGGCACCGGCCATCGGTCGGTCCGGGCTGCGCTGGCAACTGTCGCCGACGCGCTCACCGCGCACGGGTTCGCCGCCCACACCGAGGCGACGGGCGACTCGCTCCAGATTGTTTCCGAGCAGTGCCCGTTCGGCGACGCGGCAAAGAAGTACCCGCACGTCGTTTGCTCCGTCGACCGGGGCATGATCCGCGGAATGCTCGCCGGCCTCTACGGCGAGACGAGTCCGCTCTTCACGGAGAGCCGCCCCGCGGGCGACGACCACTGCGTCGCGCGCGTCCGACTCGCTCGTGCGGCGCGCGTACCTCGAC
>JBKPDN010000342.1:0-5847 GCA_046727875.1 Actinomycetota bacterium
CCTGCTGACTTCGCGCGAGGACGAAGCACCCGACCCCGAGGTCGACCTGGCCGCCTTGTACGAGTGGTTGAACGAGCCGGTGTTCCCCGAGAGATCGCGGGTCGTGTCGCGCTACCTGTACACCTTGTGGTGCGATCGACCTGATCTTCAGTCACATTTCCCCGACATCGGGGCGGACCCGCGCCGCTACCTTGCATTCCTTGCCGAGCGCGGACATGCCGACACCGACATCCCGTACCAGTTGCTCCCCACCGACGACGACGTGCGCCGCGCCTCTCGGTACCAGGTCTGGCGGGAGCGACGCGAGAAGCTCGGTCGTGCCATCCAATCGGCGAAGCAGCGCGCGACCGGGTTCGTGAGCCGTCGCTAGTTCGACCCGCGCGCCGCCTCCAACACAGCGTGCAGGGTCTGCTCGAACGGGATCTCGGGTCTCCAACCCGTCGCGGCGCGGAGCTTGTCCGGGCTGCCGACGAGCATCGGGACGTCCACCGATCGCACGAGCTCGGGATCCACGACGAGCTCCAGCGGCGTGTCGCTCAACCCGAGCAGACCGTCGGCGATCTCGCGCACGCTCGTGCCGTGGCCCGAGGAGACGTTGTACGCCTCGCCCGCCACGCCGTGCTCGACGAGCAGGCGGTACGCGCGCACAACGTCGCGCACGTCGCTGATGTCGCGGACGACGTCGACGTTGCCGACCGAGACGTTCGAGCCGCCGGCGCGCTCGGCATCCGCGATCCGGCGCGCGAGGGCGGGAACGAGCATGTCCGTGGCTTGTCCGGGACCCGTGTGGTTGAACGAGCGGACGCGCACGGTCGGCAGCCCGTCCCCGAGGAACGCCTGCAGCGCGAGCACGTCGGCGGCGGCCTTGCTCGCGCCGTACGGCGTGACCGGCCGGATCGGGGCGTCCTCGGTCAGCGGGAGGTCGGCAGGACGCACGACGCCGTACTCGTCGGCGCTGCCGACGACGAGCACGCGACCTACGCCGATGTCGGCGCACGCCCGCAACACGCTCAGCGCGCCGCCGGCGTTGACCCGGAAGACGGTTTCCGGGTCCTCCCACGACTGCCCGACGTGGCTCAGGGCGGCCAGGTGGTACACGGCGTCCGGCCGCGCCGAGCGCAGCACGTCGCGCACAGCCGCGGTGTCGGTGATGTCGACGGGTGGCGTTCCCGAGCGATCGAGGGTGACGACGTCGTCGCCGGCGGCGCGCAGGTGGGGGACGAGGTAGCTCCCGACGAATCCGCTGCTGCCGGTGACCGCGGCTCTCATGCGAGCGACCGGTAGAGCTCCACGAACCGGGGGGCGACGCGGGGCCAGCTGTACCGCTCGGCCTGCGCGCACCCGCGGACGACGAGATCGGCCCTCGCGCCGTCGTCGTGCACGACCCGGTCGAGCGCGCCCGCCAGGTCGTCGACGTCGCTCGGCCCGACGAGCACCGCGGCATCCCCGAGCGTCTCGGGCAGCGCGCCGGCTCGGGCCGCCACCACCGGTGTCCCGACCGACATGGCCTCGAGCGGCGAGAGCCCGAAACCTTCGTAGATCGACGGGTACGCGAGCACGCGGGCGCCGCGGAGCAGGTCGCGCCGATCCTCGTCGTTCACATAGCCGAGCCGCTCGACGCGGTCGCCGTGCCGCGCCGTCGCCCACGTGGCGTTGAATTCGTCGGCCCCCCAGCCGTCGGCGCCGGCGATTACGAGCCGGACTTGCGGGTCGGCCGACGCGAGCTGGTCGAAGGCGCGCACCAGCACGGGCAGGTTCTTGCGCGGCTCCACGGTTCCGAGCGCAAGCACGTACCGCTCGCCGCCGGCGACTGCCTGTCCGCGCGCGGCGTCGCCACCGGTGCTCGGCCGAACGCCGAGCGGGATGTGCGCGATCCGCGCGTCGTCGATCCCGAAGTGCTCGCGTACCTCGCCGGCGACGAACTCGCTCGTCGCGTGGACGATCGCGCCGCGATCGAGCGCGCGTCGAACGAGGCGCCCGTACTGCAGCGTGTCCGGCGTACACAGCTCGGGGAAGCGGACGAACGTCAGGTCGTGGATCGTCACGACAACGGGGCTGCGCGCCGGCGGGCCGATGAACGTGGCGTGCACGACGTCGACACGTCCCGTCCATCGCTCGACGCGCGGCATGTCGGTGTGCAGCCACAGCGCGCGCACGAGCCGGGCGGGGAACGGGCGGGTCGCCGGGCGCACTCCGGCCGGGATGCGGTCCGCGAGGTGCTGACGGCCGCGGAACGTCAACGCGTACGCGACGAGGTCGATGTCGGGCCGGTTGGAGAGCTCGTCGAGGAGCCCGTAGGCCACCTCGCCGACACCGGTGGCTTGTCCCAGCAACGGCGTGCCGTCAACGGCGAGCCGAAGCGGCGCGGGCACTATTGGCTCAGATCTCGAGCGGCTCGTGCTCGATGCCCTCCAGGAGCCGCTCGACGCTCTCAGCGGGCACCCCGGCGCGCATCTGTCGTACGAGCAGCACCGCCATCACCGCCGCGCACCCGAGGCAGGCGATGAGGAAGGCGAGCTCCACGCGGGTGAACAGCTCGACGTCAGCCACCGACATGGTCACCAGCGCGATCGCGCCGATCGCGATGCCGATCGCCCACGACACCGTCGCCTTGGCGTGGCCCATCAACGCGATCAGCGCCTGTGCGAGCGTGAGCGCAAGGATGAACGCCCCGCTCCCTGCCGCGAGCATCGCGAGCTCGCTGCGGCTGATGGACTTGTCGAAGAAGAGCTGCACGGCCCACGGCCCGAGCACGAACGTGCCGACCACGCCGATCACGCCGACGCCGATGACGATGAGCACCAGCTTGCGCAGGCCGTTGCGGAAGTCCTCGTGCTCGCCCGCGCCCGCCAGCCGCGCCAGCTTCGGGAGCAACGCCGCCTGCACCGCCTGGAACAGGATGATCGGGACGCGAGCAAGGAAGAACCCGGAGACGAACGCGGCCACCTCCGCATGCTGCACGCTGGTGGCGAGGACGGTTGCGATCAGGATCGGCGCGTAGCTCAAGCCCTGGGCGAGGACGGACCCGCTCAGCAGGTACCCGAGGTTCGTCGAGAGCTCCGACCACGGCGATTGCGGGCCGGGTTCGACGAGACCGTGCTGGCCCCGGAGCGACAACGCGCTCGCGAGTACAGGCGGGATGGCGAGGCACAGGCCGTACGCCACCGGGTTGGTGACGCCCGCGGCCCACAGGATGACCGCAGGGAGGAGCCGGATGCACCCCTCCGCCCCGAGGATCACGCCGTACGGGCCGAAGCGCCCGTTCCCCGACAGCGTGCCGCGCGTCAGATGTTGCGCGGCGTAGGTGATGAGCGCGATCGCGAAGCACACGACGAGGCCGCTGACACCTTTGAACAGGTTCTCGCGCAGCACGCCGCTGAAAATCGCCGTGAGCACCAGCAGCCCACCGGTGCCCCACAACGCGGCGATCGCCGCGCGCCGCACGACCGGTCCACCCCCGAGGTGTTGCGCGCGGCGGTGGGCCAGCGCGCGGCCGACCTCCTGCTCGAGCGGGAGGAAGCATCCCGGCGCCACCACGAACACGAGAGGCCACAGCCCGCCGATCACCGCGGCGTAGTCCTTCTCGCTGAGGCCGCGGGCGCAGGCGATGAAGAACGCGTACGTCGTGATGCCGGTGACGGCGAGGCCGATCCCGACCGCGAATGTTCCCTCGGGGACGGCCTTGCGGGCCGCCTCGAGCGACCGTTGTGCGCGTTCTGCCATCAGGTCCCTGCTGGTGCGTGGATCGACCCGGCGGGCGGCGCGGTCCCGAGGTCGACGTGACAGCGTATCCCGTCACTCCCGTTCGAGCGGGTTCGGCACCACCGGCCTCGCGGCGCGACCATGACGGTCAGCATGAGCACGCGGGTCCTTATCCTCCTGGCCGCGATCACCGGCCTGGCCATCCTTGCCGCCGGCGCGATCCAGATTCTCCTCGCCCGTTCGTGAGGGAACGCGGAGACGGCAGAAATCAGGGCCGCAATCCCTGAAAGAATGATCCTCGACCGACGTACGCGAGTGCAGCGAAGGGGGTGCCCACACTGGCCGAGCAGTTCGATGTCGTCGTCCTCGGAGGCGGGCCCGGCGGGTATGCCGCCGCGCTCTACGGCGCGTCCGCGGGTCTGCGGGTCGCGATGATCGAGGACCAGCGGGTCGGGGGCACGTGCCTCCACCGCGGCTGCATCCCGGCCAAGGAGCTCCTCCAGACCGCCGAGGTACTGCGCACCGTGTCGAACGCCAAGGAGTACGGCGTCGACGCCGGGCAGCAGCCCACGCTCGACCTGGGCACGAGCCAGACCCGCAAGCAGCAGGTCGTCGACCGGCTCACGCGCGGCCTCGAGGGGCTCCTCAAGAACCGCAGCGTGACCGTCGTGCCCGGCACCGGCTCGATCATCGATGCCGGCGCCCGCCACGTGCGCGTGTCGGACGGCTCGGAGCTCGTGGGAACCGGCCTGGTCCTCGCGACCGGTTCGCTCCCGCGTTCCCTCCCCGGGCTCGAGTTCGACGGCGAGCGGATCCTCCATTCCGACCACGTCCTGATGCTCGACGACGTGCCGGGCCGGGTGTTGATCATCGGGGCCGGCGCGATCGGGTGCGAGTTCGCGTCGCTGCTCAGCGACATCGGCAGCGACGTGACGCTCGTGGAGGCGCTGCCACGGATCCTGCCCGGCGTCGACGTCGAGGCCGCCGATATCGTCGCCCGTTCGTTCAAGAAGCGCGGCGTGGGACTGCACACGAGCGTGCGCGTCACCGGCATCGACGGCGCGCGTGAGCTGACGGTGAGCTACGAGAGCCCGGACGGCGCGGACCACGTGGTCGTGGACAAGGTCATCGTGAGCATCGGGCGGCGGCCCCGCTCCGAGGGCATCAACCTCGAGAGCTCGGGGGTCGAGGTCGACGAGCGCGGCTTCATCCGGGTCGACGAGCTGATGCGCACGACGGTGCCGGGCGTGTACGCGATCGGCGACGTCGTCGACTCGCCGCAGCTCGCGCACGTCGGGTTCGCGGAGGCGATCGTCGCGATCAAGACGATCCTGGGCGAGGCGGCGGTCCCGGTTGCCTACGACAAGGTCCCATGGGGTATCTACTGCCACCCCGAGGTCGCGTTCAGCGGGTACACCGAGGAGCACGCGCGGGAGCTCGGGCACGACGTCGTCACGTCGGTGCACCGCTTCGGCGGCAACAGCCGTGCGCTCATCATCGGCGAGCCCGAGGGGCTCGTGAAGATCGTGGCCGAGCGCGACGGACCGATCATCGGCGTGCACATTGCGGGCCCCTGGGCCACCGAGCTGCTCCAGGAGGGCTACCTCGCCGTGAATTGGGAGGCGACGCCCGCCGAGGTCGGTGAGTTCATCCACCCCCATCCCACGCTGAGCGAGCTGTTCGGGGAATCGGCCCTGGCGCTGACCGGTCGCAGTCTGCACGCCTGACGACGGAGGACGTCCGTGGACATCCAGATGCCTCAGCTGGGCGAGACCGTCACCGAGGGGACGATCACCCGCTGGCTCAAGCACGTGGGCGACCACGTCGACGCCGACGAGCCGCTCTTCGAGGTGTCGACCGACAAGGTCGACTCGGAGGTGCCGGCTCCTACCGCCGGGACCGTGACCGAGATCCTCGTGCAGGAGGGCGAGACCGCCGAGGTCGGGGCGCGTCTGGCCGTGATCTCCGACGGCGCCGGGGCCGCACCGGCTGCGTCCGCGCCCGCGGCCGAGGCTGCCGCCGCGCCGGCGCCCGAAGCTCCGCCGAGCGAGCCGCCCCCGCCGCCCGCGGCGCCTCCGCCCTCTGAGCCCCCGCCGCCCGAGCCTCCGCCCCCCGCGCCCGCGCCGCCGACGCCCACGCCCACTC
>JBKPDN010000343.1:0-7854 GCA_046727875.1 Actinomycetota bacterium
GATCGCGGGCGCGGCGAAGATCATCGCGGTCGACCCCGTCGAGATGAAGCGCGAGGCGGCCCGGAAGCTCGGCGCCACCGACACCGTCGACCCCGCGAAGGGCGACCCGGTGGCGCGGGTCCAGGCGCTCACGGGCGGTCGCGGCGCCGACTATGCGTTCGAGGTCATCGGGCTACCCGAGACGATCACGCAGGCGTTCTCGTCGGCTCGCCGCGGCGGCACGGCTGTCGTCGTCGGGATGCCGCGCATGGACTCGATGGTGACGCTGCCGGGCTTCGCAATGTTCTACGAGGAGAAGCGCCTGCTCGGGTGCGTGTACGGGTCGGCGCAGGTCCGGCGGGATTTCCCCCGCTTCATCAGCCTGGTTGAGCACGGCCGGCTCGACCTCGGCTCGATGGTGTCGCGCCACATCAAGCTGGACGAGGTGAACGACGCCTTCACGGCCATGAAGGCAGGCGAGGTGATCCGGAGCGTGATCGTCTGAGGGGTTGACCGGCTGGGCGTCCGCGCTCAGCCGGCGCTGTCGATCGCGAAGAAGCCCTCGGCGAGACGTCCCTCGGGAAGACCCGCCTCCTGCGCCACCATCGCGCCCCAACCGCGCATGCGTTCCTCGAGCCCGCCGTCGGCGTCGGTGTGCTGGCTGGCGTGGCTGCGGAGCGCGTCGAGCTTGCGCGGAAGCACATCGGTGATGTCGACCCATTGGTTCCGCACCGGCGACGCCATCATCCAGACCTCCGCCACCATCCACGCCTCGTATCCCTGCTCGAGCAGCTCGGGATGCGCGAACGGGTTGCGGGCGTCGGGGTAGACCGCGGCAAGCGAGGCCTCGCCGGCCGCGAGGTGATCGGGGTGGCTGGCGAAGATGCGCTGCCAGTTCCGCTCCGGCGACGGGCACAGCACGCGTTGCGGGCGCACCTGGCGGATCACCCGCGCCAGGTCGCGGCGGAGCTCGAGCGTCGCCGTGAGCCGGCCGTCCGGGTAGCCGAGGAACGTGATGTCCGTGACCCCGACCTCCTTGGCGGCCGCCGTCTGCTCTGCCCTGCGGATCCCAGGGATCTCGGCACGCGGCACGCTCGGGTCAAAGCCGCCGGCGTCCCCGTCGGTGACGATGCAGTAGGCGACGTCGATGCCGGCATCGGTCCACTTCGCCACCGTCCCGGCGGCGCCGAAGTCGACGTCGTCGGGGTGCGCCACGATCACCAGCGCCCGCTGCATCTCGTCGTCACTGAGCATGCGCACGACCCTACCGAGGTGCCGGACGGCACATTGCGCTCCGTGATCGGGGCCGGGACAATCGAGGTCGAGGAGGAGCTGTGGACGTGACTCCGGTCTGGTGGCCGCCGGTCGATCCGGAAACGCGGCGTGAGCTCATCGGCTTCCTGGCCGAGCGCGGTGTCAACCCCGACGACATCGCCGAGGCCATCACCGAAGACTCCCTCTGGGAGCTGACGACGGAGTCGCTCCTCGCCACGCCGGACGACCTCACCGCCGACGAGCTCGGCGAGCGCGCTGGCCTGACACCAGAGCAGCTCCGTCGCGTCCTTCGAGCCCTTGGCCTGCGCGACGACTCCTACTCGAGCGAGGACGTGGTGATCGCCACGTCCGGCGCCGAGACGTTCAAGCTGTTCCGCGACGAAGAGGCGGCGCTTCGCTTGATGCGAGTCATCGGGAGCTCGATCCGGCGGGTCGCCGAGGCCTCCGTGGCGGCGTACATCGCCGGCGTCGAGAAGCCGCTCGTCGACGCGGACGCGTCGGTCCTCGTCCACGCGCAGGCGCAGGCGATCGCGATCGACGGCGGGCGCCGGATGGCGCAGGGCTTCCCACACCTGTTCGCGCGCCACCTCCGCGACGTCATCCGCCGGGGCCGCGCATCCAGGGTGTTCACGACCGACTACACGACGGCGCGCCTCGCGGTCGGGTTCGTGGATCTCGTCGGGTTCACGTCGCTCGCGCAGGAGCTCACGCCCGCCGGCCTGAGCGAGCTGCTGGACGATTTCGAGGATCGCTCGTTCGAGACCGTGGCCGAGCACGGCGGGCAGCTGGTCAAGCACATCGGCGACGAGATCATGTTCGTCGTCTTCGAGGCCGAGTCGGCGTGCGAGATCGCGCTCTCGCTCGTCGATGCGTTCCGGGCGGACGACGCGACCGTCACGCCGCGCGGCGGCGTCGCGATCGGCGACCTGCTCACGCGTGACGGCGACTACTACGGCGTCGAGGTGAACCTCGCCGCCCGCCTCGCAGACATCGCCGTTCCGCAGGAGATCCTCGTCCCCGCGGACACGAAGCGCCTGGCCGAGAAGGACGCCGACGACGGCGTCTTCGCGTTCGAACCCGCCGGCCGCCGCGCCCTCAAGGGCTTCTCGGCGCCGGTCGAGGTCTTCTCGCTCAGCCGCGCCTGACCGGCGGGCGCGGGCGTTGCGCCGTTACGAGCAGCCGCTGGTGGTGCCGCAGCTGGGGCAGGCGTAGCAGCTGCCGGCCCGCTGCATGATGTCGCCGCAGGTGTGGCAGATGACCGTCTCGCCCTCGATCGTCGCCGACATCGTGCTCGCTGCGTCCAACGGCTGCTCGGGGCCCACCGCGGGATCATCCACCGGGAGCGTGTCGAGGCCCGACTGCGTCACCGTGCTCGCCTCCTCGACGCCCGGCAGTGTGGGCTGGAGCCGCTCGTCCACGGTCAGCACGCCGATCTCGCGCCGCTCCTCGACCGGCAGGTACTCCACCGCGAGGCGGCGGAAGATGTAGTCGATCAGGCTGGTGGCGAATCGGATCTCGTGGTCGTCGGTCATGCCGGCGGGCTCGAACCGGACGTTCGTGAACTTCTCGACGAACGTGCGCAGCGGCACGCCGAACTGCAGGCCGAGCGACAGCGCGATCGCGAAGCCGTCCATGATCCCGGCCAGGGTCGAGCCCTGCTTGGCGACCATGAGGAAGACCTCACCCGGCCGGCCGTCCTCGAACTCCCCGACCGTCACGTAGCCGTGGCAATCGGCGACACGGAACGAGAACGTCTTCGACGTCCGCTTCTTCGGCAGCTTGCGCCGGACCGGCTCCTTCACCTGGATCACGTGCTCGACGACGCGCTCGGCCTCGTGTGCCAACGCGTTGTCGCTCGCCTTCTTCTGCGTCGCCAGCGGCTGCGCGACCTTGCAGTTGTCCCGGTAGATCGCGATCGCTTTGAGCCCGAGCCGCCACGCGTCGATGTGGAGCTGCTCGATGTCCTCGACGCTCACGTCCTCCGGCGTGTTCACGGTCTTGGAGATGGCTCCGCTGATGAACGGCTGGACCGCCCCCATCATCGTGACGTGGCCCATGTAATGGATCGTGTTGTCGCCCATCGAGCACGCGAAGACCGGCAGGTGCTCGGGGTTGAACCCGGGCGCCCCGAGCAGGGACTTGTGCTCGTTGATGTACGCAACGATCTGGTCGACCTGGTCGTCCCCGTAGCCGAGGCGGCGCAGGGCACGCGGCACCGTCTGGTTGACGATGAGCATCGTGCCCCCGCCGACGAGCTTCTTCGCCTTGGTGAGCGCGAGGTCGGGCTCGACGCCGGTGGTGTCGCAGTCCATCATCAAGCCGATCGTCCCGGTCGGGGCGAGCACCGACGCCTGCGAGTTGCGCACGCCGTGCGCGGACGCGACCTCGACGGCGTCGTCCCACGCCCGGCGGGCCCCGTCGAGCAGGTCGGGCGGGACGAGCGACTCGTCGATCTTCGCCGCCTCCTCCTGGTGCATCTGGAGCACGTTCAGCGTCGCGTCGGCGTTGGCGGCGTAGCCGGCGAACGGGCCCATCCGCGCCGCCGTCCGGGCGCTGGTCGCGTAGGCGTGGCCCGTCATCAACGCGGTGATGGACGCCGCCCACGCGCGACCCTCGGCCGAGTCGTATGGGAGGCCCCGAGCCATCAGCAGGGCGCCGAGGTTGGCGTAACCGAGCCCGAGCTGCCGGAAGTCCCGGCTCGTCTGGGCGATCTTCTCGGTCGGGTAGTCGGCGTTCCCGACGAGGATCTCCTGGGCGGTGAAGACCACCTCGACCGTGTGCTCGAACGCCTCGACGTCGAACTCGTCCTCGTCGTCGAGGTACTTCAGCAGGTTGATGCTCGCCAGGTTGCACGCCGAGTTGTCGAGGTGCATGTACTCGCTGCACGGGTTGCTCGCGTTGATCCGGCCCGTGTTCGGCGCCGTGTGCCACCGATTGATCGTCGTGTCGAACTGCATGCCGGGGTCGGCGCACTCCCACGTCGCCTCCGAGATCTGGCGCATGAGCTGCCGCGCCTTCATCGTGTGGGCGGTCGCGCCACCGATGACCTTCTTCAGCTTCCAATCACGGTCCTCGACCACGGCCTCCATGAACTCGTCGGTCGCGCGCACCGAGTTGTTGGCGTTCTGATACTGGATCGAGTGGCTGTCCTTGCCGTCGAGATCCATGTCGAAGCCGGCGTCCTGCAGGGCGCGTGCCTTGCGCTCCTCGACGGCCTTGCACCAGATGAACTCTTCGATGTCGGGGTGGTCGGCGTTGAGAATGACCATCTTGGCGGCGCGTCGGGTCTTGCCCCCGGACTTGATCGTCCCCGCCGACGCGTCGGCGCCCCGCATGAAGCTCACCGGCCCGCTCGCGGTGCCGCCGCCCTGCAGCGCCTCGCTCGACGAGCGGAGGCCGGACAGGTTGATCCCCGAGCCCGAGCCGCCCTTGAAGATGATCCCTTCTTCCCGGTACCAGTCGAGGATCGCGTTCATCGTGTCGTCGACGGCGAGGATGAAGCAGTTGTGGACACGGAGGTGATTACTCAGGTACTCACCGCTCTCGGTTTGGATGTCGTAGACGTCCATCTCACCGAGAGACTCGACGCGGTCGACCTCCACTCGCTTGTGAGCCTCGTCCGCTAGCCCGGGAACCTGGAACGTTGCCTCGAGCTTGTCGGCCTTTCGAGGGTCGAGAAAGCCGATCTCGTCGGCGAAGCGGCGACGGTCGCCGGCCACTCGAATAGCGAGGCTCCAACATCCCTTTCGATCCGAGCGGTGGTCACCCTTGAAGCGGACTCGCGAGTAGATGCCAAATCGCATGAGCAGGAGTTGGACGTCGCGGATCAGCTTCTCCGAGATCATGTCGAGGCCGACGACGGACGATGCAGTCCGCTGAGAGACGTAGCCCTCCGCCTGAAAGAGGCTGCGCAGGTATGCGGCGGCAACTGGAAGCGGAGCCGTGAACAGCTGGGCGGGAACATCCATGTCCACCCCGCGAGCGAGAAGGCTCCAGCGATCGACGAAGGGACGGAGTGTCTCGCCGTACATTCGGATTCGGCGGCAGTCCAGTGATGAATCCTGCGTCTCGACCGTGCGTTCGTGCCGGTGCACCTCGGGGAATACGCCGTCGAGGGCCCAAGTCACCCAGTTGTGTTCCGCGTCCGTGACGGTCATCGGCTCGATCGTCAGCGAGCTGTTCGTTCCGTCGTACTGACCGACGAATCCGTCCGACTGGAGCCAGCCGGCGAGTGCTGCCTCGGCCATCTCTCGTTCGGAGATCTCGCCGGTGCCCCAGGACTCTTCACGATGCCATTCGAGCTTGTCTCCCGGCCGGAGTGAGCCCGCTTCGACGAAGCGTCCGTAGTGCTCGTCGGAGGGACGCCACACCAAGTGGTCCGCGGTCACATCGAGAGTGATCCCGGCCTTCGTGTGGACTCGGAGAACTTCCTTTCGACCGTTCCGCTTGACAGCTTCGATCTTCGTGAGACCCCGAGCGTCAAACACCTTTTGGCCGACAGCTTCGTCCTCGACCAGCTTCCCGATCGGGACCAAACCCTCCGGCGTGCTCACGAGGGCGTCGTACGGCTGGCACGCACTCGCCTGCTGCGGCACGCCGCGCACGCCGATGTTGAACCACACGGGTGAGTTGAAGGCGGCGCGCTGGTGCACGAGGAGGTACTTGAGCTCGTCGCGGAAGGCGTCGGCCTCGTCGTCGTCGACGAAGTACCCGTCGCGCACTCCCCACTCGGTGATGGTGTCGGCGATCCGGTCGACGACCTGCTTCAGCGACGACTCGCGCTCGGGCGTCCCGAGCGTGCCGCGGAAGTACTTCTGGGCGACAATGTTCGTGGCGTTCTGCGACCAGCTGACGGGGAACTCGACGTCGGGTTGGAAGAAGGCATCGGTACCGTCCTTGTAGTTGGGGATGCGGGCGTCGCGGCGCTCCCAGTCGACGGTGTCGTACGGGTGCGTGCCCGGCTCGGTGAAGTTCCGGCGGATCCCGATCCCCATCTGCTCCGGCGCCATCGCCACTGGTGGTCCCCCTTCGTGTTCCCCCGAGTCTGGCGGCTGATCCCGGGCGGAGGCAACCGGCAAACCCCAAGATGTTGTGGTCGTGGTCTCGACAACCACGACATGCGGAGGGTCATTACACCACCGTAATTACGTCGGTGTCAACGCTGCCGCCCCCCGCCGGCCCCACGAAGCCGCAGGTCACCGGGCGTTCGCGAAGATTCCCATTGGTGAACCCGCGCACAAGCGGCTCACACCGGACACACCGCATAAGAGGGATCACATCAGCCCCAGCGCCGGTGCGCTCAGCGGGACCGGGCCGGGTGGCGTTTCGGCTCGGTCGTCTTCTGCAAGACGGCGACCTCGCGCTCGAAATCGGTCACGTCCTCGAAGCCCTTGTAGACCGATGCGAACCGCAGGTACGAGACCGGGTCGAGGGCGCGGAGCCGCTCGAGCACGGCCAGCCCAACCCGCTCGCTGGTGACCTCGGCGCCCTCGGCGCGCAGCTCCTCTTCGATCTCGGCCGCGAGCGACGCGACCGCCCCGTCGGCGATCGGGCGGTTCGTGACCGCCCGCTCGATGCCGGCCTCGAGCTTCGCCCGCTCGAAGGGCTCCTTGACGCCGGCCCGCTTCACGACCATCAGCGGCAGCTCCTCGAGGCGCTCGTGCGTGGTGAAGCGTCGCCCGCAGGCGAGGCACTCCCGTCGCCGCCGGATCGCGGATGCATCCTCGGCGGGGCGCGAGTCGACGACCTTGTCGTCGACTCCCTGGCAGTACGGACAACGCACCGCGCCACCGTACCGGCAGGTTGCGCCGCCGACCACGGACCGTACCCCCGCAGGGCGTCAGCGCGACCAAGCGACGATCTCGCCGGGAACGAGGGGACCGTCGCCGCGTGCGGCCGTCAACGCGTCGACCGCGGGGCGCGGGTCTCGGCCCGGCTCGAGCCGTTCGGCGACCGACCACAGCGAGTCGCCGGGCTGCACGACGTACCGGGTGACGGCCGGGCGGCGCTCGGGGACCGCGAGGGGTGAGCCCCCGAGCGCTGCACCCGCCTTCCCCGCCGCGACCAGCACCACCAGCCCGACTGCGCCGGCGACCAGGCGCCGGCGCCAGTAGGTGGCGGTCGAAGCCCGAGCCCCGCGCCCGGCGACGGGGCGGGGGACGATCCGCTGCGCCGTGGGCGTCACGGCGGATCCCAGCTCGAACTTCGGTGTGGTCAGGACGGCGGCCATCTGTCTCTCCTTCTCCTGTCCCTCTCCTGTTGTCCCGTGCTCCGCCGCTCCCCCGTAGCGAACCACGGGGGTATGACAACTACCCGTGAGAACTGCGCCGGGGAGCGGGTGCACGCTCCCCGGCGTGGCTCGGCCCACCCGGGGAGATCCAACTCGGTGGGTCGAACGCCTGTTCGGCATCCAAACACGAACGAGTGTTCCCGTCAAGGGAAACGGCGAACAGATGTTTGCCCCGAACGCCTGATCGTGTTACCGTGCCTGAGGACGCCTCAGACGGCGCCCGAGTGCCATGTCCACGAGGAGGCATGCAAGATGACCGACCTGACCGCCCGGCAGCGCCAGGTGCTCGAGTTCGTCGACGCCGAGGTCCG
>JBKPDN010000344.1:0-6291 GCA_046727875.1 Actinomycetota bacterium
AGGTGCCCGCCCGGACCGTCACGTCCATCTGCTTCGCGGGTGAGGGCGAGCACGATCTCTACGTCGTAACCGCCGACAACACCGACGAGCCCGACCGCCGCGGCACGATCTTCCGCATCACCGCCGGCGTGGCCGGCGCGCCCGTGCACCCGGCGCGAATCTGACCGGACCTGGGGGGCACCTCCGACAGGGGCCGGGGTTCCCCCGGCCCCGGATCGAGACGATGGTTGGCTGGAGCACTTGCGCGAGCAAGTGCGACCAGAGAGCTAGAACGCGAGCTTGAGGCCCGGTCGCGGCCACGGCGTCGACAGGAGCTTGCCCGTCGCCGAACACGTCACGTACGCGGTACGCAGGTCGTCGCCGCCGAAGCACACGTTCGTGACCATCGGGTCGGGGAACGGCACGTGCTCGACGCTGCTGCCGTCGGGTGACGCCACGGTCAGCCCGCCGTTGACGAGCGTGCCGACCACCACGTTGCCGTCGCCGTCGACCGCGAGCGAGTCGAAGAGCTGCATCCCCGGAAGTCCGCACACGAGCTGGCCGCCGTTGCCGACGGGCGGCGGCGGCGCGGCGAGCTCGCCCGGGCCAGACAGGTCCCAGGCGAAGACCCGACCGGTGTATGTCTCCGCCGCGTAGACACGCTTCCCGTCGGGTGACAGGCCGACGCCGTTGGGGCCGTCGAGCGGGTACACGACCTCGCGGATGTCCGAGCCGTCGGGACGCGCGTAGTAGAGGCCGCCGTGGGTCTTGTCGCGCTCGCGCCAGCGGCCGTGGTCGGTGAACCAGAACCCGCCGGTGTCGTCGAACACGAGGTCATTCGGGCCGATGAGGTGATGCCCGTCGCACTCGCGGTACAGCACCGTGACCTCGCCGGTCGCGAGATCGACGCGCTCGATCCGCCCGCCGGTGTGGTCCTGCGGCAGGTAGCTGTCGGGAATGGTGAGGCCGCCGATGTCGTGCGACCCGTAGCCGCCGCTGTTGCACACGTACACGGCGCCGTCGGGACCGATGGCGAGGCCGTTGGGGCTGCCGCCGTTCTCGGAGACCACGTCAACCGTGCCGTCGGGCTGGGCGCGCACCACCGTGCCGCCGAGCAGCTCGACGCACAGCACGCTGCCGTCGGGCATCCACACCGGCCCCTCGGGGAACCGCAGGCCCGTCGCTACCTCTGTGATCTCCACGTCCACGCTCTCCCCCTGGTCGCCGTCGCAAGCTCCGGCTCCTGCGGCGACGGTCGGCAAAGCCGCCGTCGCCGCGGGAGCGAACCACGTGCTTGACCGCCCGGTCAAGGGCGGGTTGGATGGCGCGCATGAAGCTGCGCATGGAGCCGTCCGACGAGTACATGCACCCGCTGGAGTCGGCCAAGAACTTCAACGAGTCGATGTACTTCAACTTCTTCGACCCCGCCGACCGCATCGGCGGCTGGGTCCGGCTCGGGAACCGGGCCAACGAGGGCTATGCCGAGATGACGACGTGCCTCTATCTTCCCGACGGCCGCGTCGGCTTCATGTTCGGCCGACCCGAGATCGCCGACAACGACGCCTTCGACGCCGGCGGCATGCGGTTCGACGTGATCACGCCGTTCGAGGAGCAGCGCGTCTCGTACGGCGGCAAGGTGGCGCTTCTCGAGCGCCCGCTCGAGATGGCGAACCCACGCCAGGCGTTCACCGAGAACCCGTGGGTCGACGCCAGCGTCGACCTCAGCTACCGGGGCGTGTCGCCGATGTGGGGAGGCGAGCCGGTCAACGACGACGGCTCGCCGATCTCAGAGAACGCCGAGCAGGGCTTCGCCCGCGGGCACTACGAACAGCACGTCGGCGCCCGTGGCGTCGTGCGCGTCGCCGACGAGGAATGGGAGATCGACGGCTTCGGGCTGCGCGACCACTCGTGGGGGCCGCGCTACTGGCAGTCGCCATGGTGGTACCGGTGGCTGACCGCCAACTTCGGCGAGGACTTCGGGTTCGTCATTTCCATCATCACCTCGCGCGACGGCGGTCAGCGCATCGGCGGTGTCGTGCTCGAAGACGGCGAGTACCGCACGATCGACGACGCCAGGATCGAGACCGAGTGGCGCGGCGCCGACTCGTACCACCAGGAGATGCGGGCGTGGGCGCACACGGCTGACCACGACTACGAGATCACGGGCAGCGTGCTGTCGCTGATCCCGTTGCGGAACCGGCGCCAGACGCCCGACGGCGACATGCTTCTGACCCGGATCTCCGAAGGCATGACCGAGTGGCGGTGCGATGGCAAGGTCGGGTTCGGCCTCTCCGAGTACCTCGACCAGATCGTCGACGGGCAGCCGGTGGGCATCAGCGCCTGACCTACGCGGTCGTGCGCTCTCCATCTCTCTGCGCTCGCCGGAATCGAGGACGCCAGCCCTCCTGGCGCCGCTCGTGCTCGAGGTACCGGCTCCTCGCCCGCAGCAGGTCGGTGCGCGTGCAGATCCCCACGAGCCGGTCGTGCTCGACGACGGGGACGTGATCCACGCCGTCCTCAGTCATGCGCTCGAGCACCGTGAGCAGGCTGTCTCCGGGCTCAACCGTCACGACCTCGTCGGCTGCGACCTCCTTCACGGACACTGCGTCGGGGATGTCGCGCACGAGCAGGTCGCGTCGGCTCACGATCCCGGCGCAGTTTCCGGCGTCGTCGACCAGCGGGTACGCGCCGTGCCCTCCGGCTTCGAGGAGGCGCCGAGCATCCGCGATGGACGCGTGCACGGGAAGCGTCTCGACGTTCGCTGTCATTGCGTCGCGCGCCGAGTGCACCTGGAGTACGTCTGGCGCATAGCGACGCGGGACGAACACGCCGCGCCGCGCCAGCTTCTCGGTCATCAAGGTCTGGCGCGAGAGCGAGTTGAAGACGATGTCGGCGAGCACGGCGGCGAGCATGAGGGGCAGCACCGCCTGGTAGTCACGCGTGAGCTCGAACGCGAAGACGATCGACGTGAAGACAGCACCGGTCGCGGCGCCGAACGTGGCCGCCATCGCGACCAGCGCGACCGCACCCGGTGACAATCCGAAGCCCGGGAACGCGGCGTCGAGACCGGCCCCGACCAGGCCGCCGAACGCGCCTCCGATGAGAAGGAGCGGCGCGAGCGTCCCGCCCGACGTGCCGGAGCCGAGCGCGATCCACCACATGACGAGCTTGGCCAGCAGGAGCAGCGCGAGCGCGCCGACAGTGATGCGGCTCGCGAGCACGTCGTCGATCGCGTCGTAGCCGACGCCGAGCGCGCGGGGGACGGCGAGGCCGATGAGCGCGAACCCGACAGCGCCGATGACCGGGTGCCAGAACTGCGGTATCGGCAGGCGGCGATAGCCGGCCTCCACGGCGAACAGGCCCTTGGCGACGACCGCGGCGAGGAGCCCGCACGCGATCCCGAGGAGCGCAAACACGCCGAGCGTGCTGAGTCCGGCGAAGTCGTGGTGCGGCACGGTGAAGAGCGGACCGCTCCCGAAGAGCGCGGCGTGAACACCCGCCGCGATGCTTGCCGACACGACGAGCGGGACGAGCGCCCGCGCCGAGAACTCGAACAGGAGCAGCTCGACCGCGAGCACCACCGACGCCAGTGGCGCGCCGAAGACTCCCGCCATCCCGGCGGCCGCGCCGCACGCGAGCAGGATCTTGCGCTCGGAGGGTGACACGCGGATGACTTGGCCCACGAGCGACCCCAGCGCGCCTCCGGTCACGATGATCGGTCCCTCGGCGCCGAACGGGCCGCCCGTGCCGATGGCCACCGCGGCGGACGTCGGCTTCGCGGCCGCGGCCCGCGGCGAGATGCGGCTGTGGCGCGTCAGCACGGCTTCCATCGCCTCGGGGATGCCGTGCCCTCGGATGACCGGCGACCAGCGCACGAGCAACGCCACCATGAGCCCACCCGCCATCGCGACAAGGATCAGGTCCGGTCCGGGGTGGATGTTCCGGAAGGACGGCAGGTCCCAGCCGTACTGGTGCAACAAGGCGGCGTTCGTCAGCAACGCAATGAGCCGCACGAGCAGCCATGCCGCCACCCCGCCGGCGAGGCCGAGCGCGGCCGCGAACAGCGACATGAACACGAGCCGACCGGGCGACGACCGCATTCGACGATTATATCGTGGTACGATACTCTCTGTGTCGGCCCCGACCGTGTCCCGTGCTCGCCCCGTCGCCGATGACGACTACCGGCGGCTGCTCGAGTTCCGCACCGGTCTCCGGCGCTTCCTCCGTTGGAGCGAGGAGCAGGCCCGCGCCGTGGGGCTGTCGCCGGCCCAGCATCAGCTCATGCTGGCCATACGCGGGAATCCTGACGCCCGAGGCCCGACGATCGGCGACGTCGCCGACCACTTGCTCCTGCGTCACCACAGCGCGGTCGGCCTCGTCGACCGCGCCGAAGCCGCCGGGCTCGTCCGCCGCACGCAGGACCGGGACGACCACCGGATCGTGCGGCTGCAGCTCACTACCCGCGGCGCCGAGAAGCTCCGGCGGCTCACGGCGTCGACGCTGCAGGAGCTCGGCCGCCTCTCCCCCCGGCTCCGCCCGGTGTGGGCGGGGTTGGAGACAGGCTGACCGCTCCCGCGACGCGAGTTACCAGCTGCCGCCGCCCCCGCCACCGGCGCCGCCGCCCGAGAAACCGCCGCCCGAGAAGCCGCTCGAGCCCGACGTCGAGGGCGGCGTCGACGTGAGCGTCCCCGACGTCGACACGGTGAAGCCGTCGATCGCGCTCGAGAACGCGAGGAACGTGAACGGCGTCGACGCGACGTACCACGACGACGTGTCGGGCGGCTGGTCGTCGAGACCGGCGAACGCCGCCGCCCACTTGCCCGTCGCGCCGAAGACGATCGCGTAGGGCAAGTACTCGGAGAACAGGTTCTTCCGCTCGGCGAAGCGCGCTCGTTCCTTCTCCGACTCGTTGATGAAGCGACGGAATCCCTCGGCGTGCCGCAGGACCGCGGTGCCCTTGGCCGTGCGCTGGGGCATCCAGTAGGCCCCGAACGTGAGCAGGATGCCGGCCACCAGGAGCGGGATGCCGATGAGGGCCGCGTGCGTGAACAGGATCAGCAGCGTCAGCAGCCCCGCGCCCGCCAGCAGTACGAGGACGCCGAGGAACCCCCACTGGAGCCGGGAGCTCGAGGGCAGACGAACGAACCATCCATGCTCCATCGCGTCCTCGATGAGCGCGCCCTGCACCTCTTCCATCTTCGTATGAAACGTGTAGCGGAGATCGGAGAGCTGCACCTCGTTCCCGTCCTCGAACAAGCCGGCGAGGAGCTTCTGCTCGTAGCTCTTGAGCTCTGCGTCCGGCTCCTTCTTCTTGGTCAGCTTCCAGTCCGGCTTGTGCAGGAACCCTCCCTCGCCCGGGATCTCCTCGATCACGAGGTAGCCGCGCACGCCGAGGTCGACGATGGTGGCGGTCACATCGAGCGGGTTGGCCGTGAAGTCGACGAGCGTGCCGAGCTGCCCCGGCCGCAGGTTGTCGGGTGGGACGAACTCGACCGGCGTCTCCTCGTGGTTGAGCACGGGAACGATCTCGTCGGCGCCGCTCTCGCTGCCGTAGGCCTGGTCGACTGCGGAGCCGCGATAGCGCCGGTCGCGCCCGAACCGGTACATGAGGAACGCGAACACGAGAATCACGACGAGTAGGAGCGCGCCGCCGAGCCCGGCGGTCACGGGAGTGATCGAGAACGCCGTCCCGAGGTTGAAGCGCTCTTGGAGGATCGGCTTCGGCGGCGGCACCACCCCCTTGGGTATGGCGACGACAACCGTGAAGGCGGCGTTCGGCGGGATGTCGCTCTGGGTGAACGTCGCCGTCGAGCCGCTGTTCGTGGCGGTCGCGCACGGGAGGTTCGACCGCAAAGGGCCGCTGGAGCAGCCGGCGCGAGTGATGTCGGCGGGGGCTTCGACGTTGACGGTCGCCTGCCCGATCGGAACCGTCCAGCCCGGTCCGATCGCGTTGAGGTAGAGCTCGTCGTGGTCTTCGAATCCGTTGAGCACGCCGCGGAGCGCGTACGTGATGTCATAGGTGTGGGGCCCGGTGATCGTGCGGTTGGGATCTCCGATCTTGATGCGCTTCAGGCCGATGCCGTCGCTGTCGCCGCTCTCGATCGTGTACTGCGACGCCGTCCCTTCTGATGCCCGGACGGATTCGACCGTGAGCGGGTACACACGGTCGTGATCGGACTTTTGCGGGTAATCGAACCGGACGGGGATATCCCGAAAGATCCCGTGCTTCGGGATGACGCCGAAGTCGTAGTTGATCACCTCGTGCACCCGGACGACGCCGCTGGGCTCGATGCGGACGTCGACGTTGTAGTT
>JBKPDN010000345.1:0-11082 GCA_046727875.1 Actinomycetota bacterium
TCTTGCCACAAAGCGGACATCCGGGTATCGTCACGCCCCGAGGCGCTCAGGTACAGGGAGAGGGCGATGGGTGGCTGCTCTTCCCAATCTGTCACAAGGTCGCTCGGCGGCGCTCTGTGTGTGCTGCTCGTGGCGTGCAGCGGCGGGTCCGACGCCGGTGGCGGGCGGACCTCCCCTAAGACCTCGGCCCCGGCCTCGTCGACCCCGCCGCCGACCATCGACCTGGGCAGGCCGATCCCCGGCGGCTCGCTCCACGGCACTCCCCGCCCGCCGCTCGAGAACACCGGGACCGACTACGTGGCGATCTTCAAGTCGCTGGATGCAGGCTTCAGATGGCTCAGCGAGAACCCTGATCCAAGCCTGATCTCGGATCTCTACGTTCCCGGTACGCCAGGACATGACACGCGCGTGCCCGCGTACCAGTACCTCGTCGATAACGGATATCGCTGGGCAGACGAGGCGTATCAGTTACTTGCGTCGATGTTGTGAGCACAACTCCCGAAGTCGTATCTCTTCGCATCCGAGACAGCCTTGTGTTTGAGCGCATCGTGGATACAGCTGGCAACCAAGTCGGGAACGTCCGACCGAGAACACCTCCAGAGAAATCTTGGACCGTACTGCTCAATGTCGCTGATGGTCGCTGGCGAATCGCGGATTGGTCGCCTGCTGACGGTGGAACCGTGCAGCTGTGAATCGGTGTGCTGCCCTTTTTCTGCTCTTGGTGAGCCTTTGCTTTGCGGGCACGGACGCGCTTGCGGACGAAGGTGGAACGCCAACTGCTGGAGGCGGCACGAGCGGCGACAGTTTCTTCGTCGGGATCATCGCCCCGGGGCAGAGCGGTGGGTCCGGCACCGTGAGTGCCGGCGATCCGAACGGACCGGCGCCGTACAGGTACACGTGGATCCCGGGCGGCATCATCGCCGGCCGATCGCCGGGCTGCGACGCGGGCTTCGGGCAACCGGGCTGGTCGTACACGCTCCTCGTGCAGGACCTGTCGGGCACGATCGTCAGTCAAGAGATCCGTTGCGTACCGGTGAACCCCGACGGCAGCATGCCCGCGCCGCCCGCGCTGCCGCCCATACCCAGCATCGGCGAGATCTGGCGGGCCGCCCTCCGACAGATCCCGCCGCCCACGATCGGCATCAACCCGCGGCCGACCGGCCTCACCGGCCTCGAGACGTGGCTCTGGTACGAAGGGCCCGAAGAGCTCCAGGTCGCGACGAGCATCGGCCCGTGGACCGTCACCGGCACAGCACGCGTCCAGGAGGTCACGTTCGAGATGGGGGAGGGCCGCACCGCCACCGCGACCCGCGCCGGCTCCGCGGCCGACCCCGCGGCGCGCTACGTCTACGAGACCAAGGGCCGGTACCGGATCGTGGCCACCGCCCGCTGGGGCGCCGACTTCGTCCTCAGCGGCCCCGGCCTCCCGGCCCGGCGCACGCCGATGGGCGTCGCCGTCCTGCGCTCGAGCGAGGAGTACCCCGTCCAGGAGGTCCGCGGCCTGCTCGTGAATCCGGATTCCAGGACCAGGCAGCCCTGACCCACCGCTCCCGACGAGAGGCCGCGACAATGGAGGTGTGCACGCGGCAGCGGTCTGCTTCGAGCTCCATGTGCCGGAGAGCCGGTCCCTGAAAGCGAAGCGCGGCGCGGTGCGGCCCATCGTCGACACACTTCGCCACAAGTACCGGCTGTCGGTGGCGGAGGTCGACCACCAGGACACGTGGCAGCGGGCGGCCATCGCCGTCGCGGTGGTGGCCGAGAGCGACGGCAGGCTGCGTCAGGTGCTCGAGCAAGTCGAGCGTTACGTTGCGGCCGCCCCGGATGTCGAACTCTTGGATGTCTCGACTGCCTACCTCGAGCCCGAGGACGCGTGACATGGCCCGCCACCGTGGTCAGGCGCCGCGCCCGTACCAGAGGACGGCTCGGGTCAACGAGGTCGTGCTCCAGACCCTCGCCGACGAGCTCGAGCGGCTCTCGGACCCGCGCCTCGGGTTCGTGACCCTGACCGGCGTCGACGTCAGCCCCGACCTCCGGGAAGCCACCGTCTACTATTCGGTGCTCGGCCCGGCTGAGCAGCACGAGGACACGTCCACGGCGCTGCGTTCCGCCGGGTCACATTTGCGAGCCGTGTTGGGCCACGAGGTGCGGCTGAAGTACCTGCCCCGGCTGTCTTTCCGCGAGGATCCGGCGATCGCCACAGGTCAGCGAGTCGAGGAGATCATCAGGGAGCTCCACCGCCAGGAGGAGCAATGACGGAGCGCAGCGCAGCGGACGTCGACCAGGCGCTCGATCGCGCCGTTGTCGCCATTGGCAACGCGCCCGACGTCGCGCTCGCCTGTCATGTAAGCCCCGACGGTGACGCGCTCGGGTCGATGCTCGGGCTCTTCCATGTCCTGCGCGAGGCCGGCAAAGGGTGCGTGGCGTCGTTCCCGACTCCGTTCGTCGTCGCACCGCACTACCGTGAGCTTCCCGGCCTCGATCGGCTCACCCCGCCCCACGAGTTCCCGCGCGAGCCGGCGGTCATGGTCACCTTCGACTGCGGCGCGCTCAGCCGGCTCGGTGATCTCGAGCCGGCCGCGAAGGCGGCGGGCGAGCTGATCGTGATCGACCACCACATCTCGAACGACCGCTACGGCTCGATCAACGTCATCGACCCCGACGCCGCGGCCAGCGGATCCCTCGTGTACCGCCTCGTCCGGATGCTCGCCTTGCCGCTCAGCCGCGACGCCGCCGTCTGTCTGTACGCCGCGCTCGTGTGCGACACCGGCCGGTTCCAATACGACACCACCACGCCCGCCGTCTTCAGCATGGCCCGCGAGCTCGTCCAGCACGACGTTCCCGTGTCGCGGCTGAGCCGCACGCTGTTCGAGGAGCACCGGTACGCGTACCTGAAGCTCCTCGGTGACGCGCTGAGCCGCTCCCACCTCGTTCCCGAGCGGCGCTTCGTATGGACCGCGGTCACCCAGGCGGACCTCGCCAAGCACCAGGTCACGATCGAGGAGGTCGAGGGGCTCATCGACATCCTGCGGCGGACGGCCGAAGCCGAGGTCACCTGCGTCGTGAAGGAGGAGGCCGACGGCACCGTCCGAGTGAGCCTCCGCTCCCTCGGAGAAGTCGACGTGCGCAGGATCGCCGAGTCCGAGGGCGGCGGCGGTCACACGTACGCGGCCGGCTTCAGCTCCGACGACGGCGTCGACGCCGTCGTGGCTCGTATCGAGCGCAAGCTTCCCGTTGCGCGCTGACGCGCCCCGATGACCACGCACGGGTTGGTCGTCGTCGACAAACCTGCCGCGTGGACGTCCCACGACGTCGTGGCGAAGCTGCGCAAGATCTACCGGCAGCGGCGCGTGGGCCACGCGGGCACCCTCGACCCCGACGCGACCGGCGTCCTGCTCGTCGGCCTCGGTCGCGCCACGCGCCTCCTGCGCTTCCTCCAGGACACTGGCAAGGGGTACCGGGGGACGATCGTGTTCGGTGTGTCGACCACCACACTCGACGCGTCGGGCGAGGTCGTCGACCGACGCCCGATGCCGATCGACCGCGCCGACGTCGAGGCGACGGCGCCGACGTTCGTCGGCGAGATCGAGCAGCTGCCCCCGATGGTATCGGCCGTGAAGATCGGTGGCCGGCGCCTCCACGAGCTGGCGCGCCGGGGTGAGGAGGTCGAGCGCGCACCGCGCCGTGTTCGCATCGACCGGTTGGACGTCGAGACGTTCGAGCCGGGGCCGTACCCGACTGCCACCGTGCTCGTCGAGTGCAGCAGCGGCACCTACATCCGCTCGCTCGCGGCCGACCTCGGCGCGCGGCTCGGAGGCGTCGCCCATCTGGGTGAGCTCCGTCGCCTGCATATCGGTTCGTTCACGCTCGACGAGGCCCGTACGCTCGACGCGATCGGATCTGATCCCGACGCCGCGGTGCTGCCTCCCCTCGCCGCCGTGCGCGACCTCGAGCGCGTAACCGTCGATACCGAGCAGGCCCGCGCCGTCGCGCACGGCGTCACGTTCCCAGCCGCCGTCTTCGTCGGCGCGCGCGCCGGTCCCGGACCGTTCGCGGTCGTCGGCCCCGACCACGAGCTGCTCGCGGTGTACGAGCGTCGCCGCGCCGGCGTCAAACCGGCGGTCGTCCTCGCGCCCGTCGAGGCGACCTGAGCCCGATGCAAGTCGTCCGCGGAAGCGACGCCGCTGCACGTGCCGCGGTGCACACCGACGGTGCCGTTGTCACGATCGGCGCGTACGACGGCGTGCACCTCGGTCACCAGGCGGTGCTGCGCCTGGTACGCGAGCTCGCCGACGCGCGCGGGCTCGACGCGGCGCTCGTGACCTTCGACCGGCATCCCGCCGAGGTGGTTCGTCCCGAGAGCGCTCCGCGGTTGCTCACGACGCTCGAACAGCGGCTGGAGCTCCTCGACGCGACCAGCGATCTCGACCTGTGCTGGGTGCTCTCGTTCGACGAGGCCCGCAGCAAGGAGTCGGCCGAGGACTTCGTGCGGGAAGTGCTCGTCGAGGGGATCGGCGCCCGGCTGGTCGTCGTGGGTGCCGACTTCCACTTCGGGCACCGAAGGGGCGGGAACGTCCCGCTCCTCGAGCGGATGGGCGCCGAGCTCGGCTTCGAGGTGCTCGGCCTGGGGCTGGTGGCAGTCGAGGGCGACTCCACCGGAATTCCGTACACGTCGACGAGGATCCGCGAGCTGCTCGGCAAGGGCGACGTCGTCGAAGCGGCGCGGCTGCTCGGCCGCCCCCACGAGGTCCGAGGCGTTGTGGAGCGCGGCGATCAGCGTGGGGCCGAGCACCTCGGTGTTCCGACGGCCAACCTCTCCGTCCCCGAGCGCATCTGCCTCCCGGCCGACGGCGTCTACGCGGGCTCGTTCGTCGCCGGGGACGAGATCGAACGCCCGGCCGCGATCTCGGTGGGCACCCGACCCACCTTCTACGAGAACGGCGACGTCCTCGTCGAGGCGCACGTGCTCGACTTCGACGGCGACCTGTACGGGCAGCAGGTCAAGGTGCGCTTCCGCGACTGGATCCGCGGGCAGGAGCGCTTCGAGTCGACCCAGGCGCTCGTCGAGCAGATGGACGCCGACATCGGGGCAACACGTCGCATCTTGGCGACATAACACGCCGTGGTACCCTGACAAGCGCGTCGGCGGGTGCTGACGCATTCCCACACCGGAACGAAATCCGCAGCTTTCGCATGCCCGACACCACCGCCACGATCGCCGAGCACCGCCTCCACGAGACCGACACCGGCTCGACGGAGGTGCAGGTTGCTCTGCTCACCGAGCGGATCAACCACCTCACCGAGCATCTGAAGGTCCATCCGAAGGACCATCACTCTCGTCGAGGCCTGCTCGTGCTCGTCGGACGGCGGCGTCGGTTGCTCGACTACCTCCGGCGCAATGACGTCGAGCGGTATCGAGCGCTCATCGCCAAGCTCGGCCTTCGCCGGTAGCGAAACAAAGAAGAGGAAAGAGAAGACAGAAGCGGGGCAGTCGGTTGTCAGTTGCCACCGCCCGGGTCCGGTCCGGACGGTGACCACTGGGAACCGAAGGCCCTCTCACACGATTCATCAATTCATCCGCGTGATGAAGAGATAGAGAGGAGCGCGTTCCGATGCCTGCATCACAGGCGGATGGCGCCGTACGAGTCGAGGGCGTTGTCAACGCCGCCGGCAAGACCATGTCGATCGAGACCGGTCGCCTGGCCCCCATGGCCGATGGCGCCGCTCTGGTCAAGATCGGCGACACGACGCTGCTGACCACGGTCGTCACCGACAAGCCTCGGGAAGGAATCGACTTCTTCCCGCTCACGGTCGACGTCGAGGAGCGGATGTACGCCGCGGGGAAGATCCCCGGATCGTTCTTTCGACGCGAAGGTCGTCCGGGAGAGCAGGCGGTACTGACCTGCCGCCTCACGGATCGACCGCTGCGGCCGTCGTTCCCGGAAGGGTTCCGCAACGAGGTGCAGGTCATCTCGACGATCCTCGGGGCCGACCTCGAGAATCCGCACGACGTCCCGTCGATCAACGGCGCGTCGGCGGCGTTGACCGTGTCGGGCATCCCGTTCCAGGGCCCGATCGGCGCCGTGCGCCTTGCGCACCACAACGGGGAATGGATCGCGCACCCGACCTATCAGGAGGGTGACGAGTCGACGTTCGAGCTCGTGGTCGCCGGACGGCGAACCGACGCCGGCGACATCGCGATCATGATGGTCGAGGCCGGTGGCACCGAGGCGACCTACGAGCTCTACGCACAGGGTGCGCCGAAGATCACCGAAGAGGTCATCGCAGATGGCCTCGAGGCCTCGAAGCAATGGATCGCGGCGTCGATCGACCTTCAGCTCGAGTTGCGCAAGAAGTACGAGGAAGCGCGCGGCCCGATCGAGCCGATCACGTACGAGCCCCGCACCGACTACGACGACGACGTGTACGCCGCTGTCGACGAGATCGCGCGCGCCGACGTCGAAGAGGCGATGAAGATCGCCGACAAGACCGCTCGCGAGGAGCGCACGCACGAGCTCGAGGCTCAGGTCGTCGAGAAGCTGGCAGGGACGGCTGACGCCCCCGGGCAGTTCGCCGACCGCGCCGGCCAGGTGAAGAAGGCGTTCCGGTCGTTGCAGAAGAACGTCGTGCGCAAGCGCATCGTCAACGAGAGCGCGCGCATCGACGGCCGTGGCCCGTCCGACATCCGGCCGCTGTCGGCGGAGGTCGGTGTGATCTCCACCGCCCACGGCTCGGGGCTGTTCCAGCGGGGTGAGACCCAGGTGCTCTCGGTCGCGACGCTGGCCATGCCGCGCATGGAGCAGATCCTCGACACGATCGGCATCGACGAGCGCAAGCGCTACATGCACCACTACAACTTCCCGCCGTTCTCGACCGGTGAGGTCGGGCGCGTCGGATCACCCAAGCGCCGCGAGATCGGGCACGGCGCGCTCGCCGAGCGGGCGCTCGTGCCGGTCCTGCCCAGCGCAGAGGAGTGGCCTTACACGATGCGGGTGGTCTCCGATGTGCTGTCGTCGAACGGCTCGACGTCGATGGCGTCGGTCTGCGGCTCGACGCTGTCGCTCATGGACGCCGGGGTACCGATCAAGGATCCGGTCGCCGGCATCGCCATGGGCCTGGTCTATGCCGACGGGAAGTACACGACGCTGACCGACATCCTCGGCGCCGAGGACGCGTTCGGCGACATGGACTTCAAAGTGGCGGGCACCGCGGAGTTCGTGACCGCGTTGCAGCTCGACACGAAGATCGACGGGTTGCCCGCGGACGTCCTCGCACAGGCGCTCCACCAGGCCAAGGAGGCCCGTCTCGCCATCCTCGGCGTGCTGCACGATGCGATCCCCGAGCCGCGGTCCGACGTCCGGGAGCGCGCCCCGAAGATCGTGAGCTTCGAGATCCCGCTCGACAAGATCGGCGAGGTCATCGGACCGAAGGGCAAGGTCATCAACGCGATCACGCTGGAAACCGGCGCCGACGTCTCGGTCAACGACGACGGTGTGGTCGGCACGGTGACGATCGGCTCGAAGGACGGGTCTCAGGTCGAGGAGGCCCGCCGTCGCATCGAGCTGATCCTCGATCCTCCGATGGCAGAGATCGGTGGCGTGTACAAAGGCAAGGTCGTGAACATCACGAAGTTCGGCGCGTTCGTGAACATCCTCCCCGGCCGGGACGGTCTGCTCCACATCTCGAAGCTCGGAGGCGACCGGCGCATCGACCGCGTCGAGGACGTGCTGAACCTCGGCGACGACGTCGAAGTGCGCGTTTCCGACATCGACAACCAGGGCAAGCTCTCGTTGTCCCTGGTAGGGGACGGTGACGACGCAAGCCGCCCACCGCGCTCCGACGGTTCGTCGGACGCGTCACCGCGAGGCAGGGACCGCGAGTCGGGTTCGACCGGTCGCGGCGAGCGCGGGCGGGATCGGGACCGAGCGCCGGAGAAGGCGCGTACCGGAGGGTCAGGGCGAACGCGAGAGACCGTGTCCTTCGAGCAGCAGTGGGAGAACCAGGCTCGGGACGAATTCGGTGACCTCGGTCCGGCGGACGCCGGGCGGCCGGAACGCCGTGGCGGTGGTGGCGGCGGCCGACGACGGGGTGGCCGGGGCGGCAACCGGTAGGCCTGGTGGCGGGCCCGGCCGGCACCGGACCGGCGGGCCAGGGGATTGGTAGAACGCGACTCGACGCCGGCCTCAGGGTCGTGACGGAAGCGCTTCCCGCGTTGCGTTCGGTGAGCGTCGGGTTCTGGGTCGGCGTGGGTTCGCGAGACGAGCACGAGGGCGAGCTCGGCGCCAGCCACTTTCTCGAGCACTTGCTGTTCAAGGGCACGGCCGACCGGACCGCCGCCGATATCGCGGAGGCCGTCGAGTCCGTCGGCGGCGACATGAACGCCTTCACCGCGCAGGAGATGACGGCGTTCTACGTCCGCGTCCCCGAAGAGCAGCTCGACCTCGCCCTCGACATCCTCGGCGACGTCATCTGGTCCCCGGCACTGCGTGCCGGCGATGTGGACGCCGAGCGGAACGTGATCCTCGAAGAGATCCACATGCGCGACGACACACCCGACGATCTCGTCCACGATCTGTTCGCGGGGGCGATGTTCCCCGATCATCCGTTGGGACGTGAGGTGCTCGGAAGCGCGCAGTCGATCGGGGAGATGTCCCGCGACGCGATCGCGAGCTTTCACCAGCGGCATTACTTCCCGTCGACGATCGTCGTAGCGGCGGCGGGGAACCTGGATCACGACCGGGTCGTCGAGCGACTTGCGTCGCGTCCCGAGGCGGTCGAGGCGGGCGCCGACGTCGACCTGGGGCGATCGGTCGCACTGCTCGCTCCGGCCCGGCCGCGAGCGGTCCTCACCCGAGCGACGCAACAGGCCCATCTGGTCCTCGGTACCCGGGGTATCGCGCGTGAGGACCCGGACCGGTACCCCCTGACCGTCCTCAACCAGGCGCTGGGTGGTGGCATGTCGTCGCGGCTGTTCCAGGAGGTCCGCGAGCGTCGCGGGCTCGCCTACTCGGTGTACTCGTACCGGGTCGCGTACCTCGAGACGGGCGCGTTCGGCGTGTACGTCGGCACTGCGCCCGACCGCGTCGACGAGGCGGTCGACGTAGTCGGCGGCGAGCTCGATCGCGTGATCCGCGACGACGGCATCGGTGGCGAGGAGCTCGCGTCGGCGAAGGGTCACCTCAAAGGCTCGATGGCACTCTCGCTCGAGACATCGAACAGCCGCATGCACCGGCTCGGGAGCAGCGAGCTGATCCTCGGCGAGGTGCAGTCCCTCGATGAGGTCGTCGCCCGTGTCGAGGCCGTCACGGTCGAGGACATCGCCCGTGTCGTGCAGCGCTTGTTCACGTCGGAGCCGCGCACGCTCGCCGTGGTCGGCCCCGTCGACGAGGCGAAGTTCAGCAGCTTGGGTTGAGCCAGCGGTTGTCCGCTCGCCTGTCCGCCCGCCGGGTCTTAGCCTGGCCCGCGGGGACGGCGGCTTTGCCGACCGTCGCCGCAGGAGCCGGAGCTTGCGAGGGCGACCAAGGAGGGCTGTGATCCGGGTCGGCGTGTTCGGAGCTGGTGGGCGCATGGGGTTGACCGTGTGCCAAGCCGTGATCGACGACGAGGACCTCGACCTGGTCGCGGCCGTGGACCCGCATCACGCCGGCATCGACCTCGACCAGCTCGGTCTCCACGGCACGGGTCTCCAGATGTCGACGGCGCCCGATGCGTTGACTCACGCGGGCGCCGAGGTGGCCGTCGACTTCACGGTGCTCGACGCCGCGCGCGAGAACCTCGAGTGGTGTGCCGACCACGGCGTGCACACCGTCGTCGGCACGACCGGCTTCACACCCGACGACATCGACACGCTCCGCAAGCGATTCGACGAAGCCGAGGCCAACGCCGTGATCGCACCGAACTTCGCGATCGGCGCGGTGCTGATGATGCGGCTCGCCGAGCTCGCCGCACCCTTCTTCGAAACCGCCGAGGTGATCGAACTTCACCACGACAACAAAGCAGACGCCCCCTCGGGCACGGCGATGATGACCGCCCAGCGCGTCGCCGACTCGTCGAGCGAATGGGCAGCCGACCCGACCAAGACCGTCGTGGCGGAGGGTGCGCGCGGCGGCATCGGCCCGGGTGGGATCAGGGTCCACTCGCTGCGCCTACGCGGCCTGGTCGCGCACCACGAGGTGCTGCTGGGCACGACGGGCCAGTCGCTCTCGATCCGCCATGACTCGTACGACCGGACGTCGTTCATGCCCGGCGTGTTGCTTGCGGTCCGGCGCGTCCGTGAGCGGCCCGGGCTCACCGTGGGTCTCGACGCGCTGCTCGACCTCTGAGCGGCGCTCTGACCAGCGCACACGCCCTTGAGCGGGGCAAATCCGGTCATTAGTGTCCCGCCCGTGACCTCGGGGGGTGAGCGTCAACCGATCCTCGCCGTGCAGAACCTCGAGGTCGTGTATGGATCGGCAATCCAGGTGCTGCGCGGGGTCAGCCTCGAAGTCGAGCCGGGCAAGATCGTCGCGCTCCTCGGTGCCAACGGCGCGGGCAAGACGACGCTGCTCCGAGCGGTGTCGGGTCTCCTTCGGTTCCACCGCGGCTCCATCCCACGTGGTTCGGTCGAGTTCAACGGCGAACGGATCGAACGGCTCGACGCCGCCGCGATCGTCCGTCACGGGATGGCCCAGGTGATGGAGAGCCGCCGGATCTTCGCCGAGCTGACCGTGGACGAGAACCTCCGCGCCGGCGCGTACTCGCGGCGCGACCGCGGACGCGTCAAGCAGTCGTACGACAAGGTGCTCCAGCTGTTTCCGGTGCTGGCGGAGCGCCACAAGCAGACCGCCGGTTACCTCTCGGGCGGCGAGCAGCAGATGCTCGCGATGGCGCGGGCGATGATGGCAGCGCCGAAGTTGATGCTGCTCGACGAGCCGTCGCTCGGCTTGGCACCACTCATCGTGCAACAGATCCGCAACCTCGTGGTCGAGATCAACAAGGAAGGGACGAGCGTGCTGCTCGTCGAGCAGAACGCCACGATGGCGCTCTCGGTCGCGGACCACGGCTACGTGCTGGAGAACGGCGTGATCGTCAAGGACGGCCCGGGCC
>JBKPDN010000346.1:0-10743 GCA_046727875.1 Actinomycetota bacterium
GGCCGCGACACCGCCACAGGCGCGTCCCAGCGCACCGCGCCCTGCTGCCGGCCCGCCGGCGGCGACGCGCGCGCCGCGTCCCCGCCAGCAGCGCCGGCGCAAGCGTCGGTAGGCCCTGCGCTTCGTGAGGGGAGCGGGCCGGTACTGTTGATTTATGAGTAATACCGAGCCGCGGGTTGAGGTACGGCCCGACCGGCGCTCGGTCCTGCCCTGGCGGCGCCACCACGTCGACGTCGAGGTCGCGCCGCTCATCGCCGCCTACCGCGATCGGCACCGGAAGGCCGACACGGTGCTCATCGAGCGGGCCTTCGACGTCGCTCGCACCGCCCACGCCGACCAGGTCCGCCGCTCGGGCGAGCCCTACATCGCGCACCCGCTCGGCGTCGCCATGATCCTGGCCGGGCTCGGCCTCGACGACGTCACGATCGCCGCCGCGCTGCTCCACGACGCCGTCGAGGACACCACGGTGACCGACGAGGACCTGCAGGAGGGGTTCGGGCCCGACGTCGCCGCGATCGTCGACGGGGTCACCAAGCTCGATCGGCTGCAGTTCGACTCCAAGGAGGCCCAGCACGCCGCCACGCTGCGCAAGATGCTCGTGGCGATGGCCAAGGACATCCGTGTCCTGCTCATCAAGCTGGCCGACCGCCTGCACAACATGCGCACCATCGGGTCGCTCCCCGAGGCGAAGCAGCAGCGCATCGCTCGGGAGACGCTGGACATCTACGCGCCGCTCGCGCACCGCCTCGGCATGGCGGACGTGAAGTGGCAGCTCGAGGACCTCGCGTTCGAGGTGCTGCACCCGAAGCGCTACGCCGAGATCGAGCAGATGGTCATGATGCGGGCGCCCGAGCGCGAGCAGTACCTCGAGGAGGTGCTCACCGAGCTGCGGGCCCGCCTCGCGACATTGCGCATCGACGCGGACGTGCGCGGGCGCCCGAAGAACTACTGGTCCATCTACGAGAAGATGGTCGTGCAGGGCAAGGAGTTCGACGACGTGCAGGACCTGCTCGGGGTGCGCGTCGTCGTCGAGTCGGTGAAGGACTGCTACGCCGCGCTGGGGTCCATTCACGCCATGTGGAAGCCGGTCCAGGGCCGGTTCAAGGACTACATCGCGATGCCCAAGTTCAACCTCTACCAGTCGCTGCACACGACGGTCGTCGGCCCGCAGGGCAAGCCGGTCGAGGTCCAGATCCGCACGGAGGAGATGCACCGGCGTGCCGAGTACGGCGTCGCCGCGCACTGGGGTTACAAGGAGAAGGAGTCGCCCGAGCAGGACATGGTGTGGCTCGAGCGGATGATCGACTGGCAGCAGGAGACATCCGACCCGGGCGAGTTCATGGAGACGCTGAAGATCGACCTCGAACAGGACGAGGTCTTCGTCTTCACGCCCAAGGGCAAGGTCATCACGCTGGCGGCGGGTGCGACCCCGGTCGACTTCGCGTACTCCATCCACACGGAGGTCGGTCACCGGTGCGTCGGCGCCAAGGTCAACGGCCGCCTCGTCCCGCTCGACTCGACCCTTGCATCCGGCGACGCGGTCGAGATCTTTACGAGCAAGGTCGCGGGCGCCGGCCCGAGCCGCGACTGGCTGCAGTTCGTGCAGACGCCCCGCGCCCGCAGCAAGATCCGGCAGTGGTTCTCGCGTGAGCGGCGCGAGGACGCGATCGAGACCGGCCGCGAAGAGCTCGTCAAGGCGCTCCGGAAGGACGGGCTCCCGGTACAGAAGCTCGCGCGGTCGGCGGCGCTCGCTCGCGTGGCCGAGGCCATGAGTTACGCGGATCTCGACGCGCTCCACGCCGCCGTCGGCGAAGGGCACGTCTCGCCGCGCACGGTCGTGCAGCGGGTCCAGCGCGAGCTGCGGGGCGGCGAAGAGCAGCTTCCCGTCACCGCGCGCCGGCCTCCGCGGGCGCTCCGGCGCCGGACCGTCGGCGTCCACGTCGAAGGTCTCGACGACGTCATGGTGCGGCTCTCCCGCTGCTGCACGCCGGTTCCCGGCGACGAGATCATGGGTTTCGTGACCCGGGGGCGGGGTGTGTCGGTCCACCGCACCGACTGCGCCAACGCGGCCGGCCTGGCCGCACAGGCCCACCGCGTCATCGACGTCGATTGGGACCACGACCAGCCCGCGACGTACGTCGTGTCGGTCGAGGTCGAGGCGCTCGACCGCTCGCGGTTGCTGCGTGACGTCGCGCAGTCGCTGGCCGAGCACCACGTCAACATCCTCGCCTGCACGTCGCAGACGTCGACCGACCGCGTGGCGAAGCTGCGCTTCGACTTCGAGCTCGCCGACCCCAGCCATCTCGAGTCGATCCTTGGCGCCGTGAAGCGGATCGATTCCGTGTACGACGCGTACCGGGTGCTGCCCGGGAAAGCGCGCACATAAGGTTCCCGGCCGTTCGAGGACCGGCCGGTACGATGCCGCGGTGCCGAAAGAGGCTCAACAGACTCCTCGCGGAACACAGGACATTCTTCCGCCGGAGTCGGCGCGCTGGATAGAAGTCGTTCGGACTTTCGCGGAGCGCTCGCGCAGGTTCGGTTACGAGCTCGTGATCACCCCGGTGTTCGAGCATGTCGAAGTGTTCAATCGGCTCGGCGAGTCCACTGACGTCCTGACGAAGGAGATGTACGAGTTCACCGACCGCGGGAACCGGCGCTTGGCTCTGCGGCCGGAGGGAACCGCACCCGTCGTACGTGCGTACATCCAACACAAGAAGCACGGGCCGTGGAAGGTCTGGTATCTCGCGCCGCTCTTTCGATACGAGCGCTCGCAGAAGGGTCGCTATCGGCAGCACTGGCAATTGGGAATCGAGGCTCTCGGTCTGGACGACCCAGACCTTGACGTCGAGGTCATTGCGTTCGGGCATGGGCTGCTTCGGGACTTGGGCGTGCTGAGTCATACAACGCTGCTCTTGAACTCGATGGGAGACCGTGCGAGTCGAGCCGAGTACGTCGAGGTCCTCCGCAAATACCTGCTGGAGCACGGTGAACCGCTGGGTCCCGAGTTCCACAACCGAGTCGTGGCGAACCCGCTGCGGGTCCTCGACTCGAAAGAGGCGGACTGGCAGGACGTCATCGAGCGCGCGCCGCAGCTCACCGAGCACCTCAGCGACTCGTCGCGCGTGCATTTCGAGCAGGTCCAGCGCGGGCTCGACGAGCTCGAGATCCACTACGAACTGGCGCCGAGGCTGGTGCGAGGTTTCGACTATTACACGAGCTCGACGTTCGAGTTCGTGAGCAGCGCGCTCGATGCCGCCCAGAACGCCATTCTCGGTGGCGGGAGATACGACAACCTCACCGAGGAAATGGGCGGCCAACCGACTCCTGGCATCGGATTCGGAATGGGTATCGAGCGATTGCTCATCGCGGCGGACGAATTGGGCGCGCTCCCGCGCGCTGAGCCCCGGCTCGATGTGTACGTAATCGACGAACTCACTGGTGGCCGCGAAGCGCTCACGCTGACCCACGAGCTACGCGAGGCGGGTCTCCGAGTCGAACGGTCCTACGGCAACCGCTCCGCCTCCGCGCAGCGAAAAGCAGCGGAGCGCGCGCGACCCGCGTTCATCGTGACGATGACCCCCGAGCAATTCGGCCGCGGTGAGGTCGTCGTGAGGAAGCTTCCTGCTCGCCAAGAGATCGAGGTTCCGAGGGATCAGCTCGCCGGCTGGCTTCAAGAACACTGTGAGTTCGACCGATGATGCGCACACACCGGTGCGGGGACCTGCGGCCGGAGCACATCGGCGAGAAGGTCACCGTGTGCGGGTGGGTCGCGAGCCAGCGCGACCACGGCGGCGTCGTGTTCCTCGACGTGCGCGACGCATCCGGCATCGTCCAGGTCGTCGTCGATCCCGGCGCGGAGGTCGGTGATGACCCGCACCAGCTGCGCTCCGAGTACGTGATCCGCGCCGACGGGGAAGTGCGCTCCCGGCCCCAAGGGACCGTGAATCCCGACCTGGTGACGGGCGAGGTCGAGATCGCCGCGACGCGGCTCGAGGTGCTGAACGCGGCGGAGCCGTCGCCGATCCCGCTCGAACGGGTGGAAGCCGACGAGATGCTGCGCCTGCGGTACCGCTATCTCGACCTCCGGCGCGACCGCATGCAACGCAACCTGCGGCTGCGCGCGACCGTGAACGCAGCGATGCGGCGCTCGATGATCGAGCAGGACTTCATCGAGATCGAGACCCCGGCGCTGATCGCGTCCACGCCGGAGGGTGCCCGCGACTTCGTGGTGCCGTCGCGTCTCCAGCAGGGTTCGTTCTACGCGCTGCCGCAGAGCCCGCAGCTGTTCAAGCAGCTGCTGATGGTGGGCGGGTTCGACCGGTACTTCCAGATCGCCCGCTGCCTGCGCGACGAGGACCCGCGTGCAGATCGACAGTTCGAGTTCATGCAGTACGACATGGAGATGAGCTTCGCCGACGCCGACGACGTGATGGCGGTCGTCACCGAAGCGGTGCAGGAAGCGGTGGAGGCGGTGCGCGGGGAGCGGGCGCGCGAGTTCCGGCGGATGACGTGGCACGAGTCGATGGAGCGATTCGGCGTCGACAAGCCCGACACGCGCTTCGGCCTCGAGCTCGTCGACGTGAGCGAGGTGTTCGCGGCGACCGAGTTCAAGGTGTTCCACGCCGAGGTGGTGAAAGCAATCTGCGTCCCGGGCGAGGGCGCGATGGGGCGCGGGCGCATCGACGCCCTCACCGAGCGTGCGAAGCAGCTCGGCGCGAAGGGCTTGGTCTGGATGAAGATGCAGGACCGCGGCGAGCTGGACTCACCGGTGGCCAAGTTCCTCTCGGAGGCCGAGCAGCTGGGTGTGGTGGACGCACTCGGCGCGACCCCCGGCGACCTCCTGTTGCTCGTGGCGGGCGACCGGCGCGTCGCCGAGGCCGTGCTCGGGCAGCTGCGCCTCGACCTGGCGCGTCCACCCGTCACCGAGGGCGGGCTGCAGTTCGTGTGGGTGGTCGACTTCCCGCTGTTCGAGGGGATCGACGCCGACGGTCGGCCGATTCCGGCCCACCATCCGTTCACGATGCCGCACCCCGACGACCTCGACCTGCTCACGGGCGCGACCGGCGACGAGCTCCTCGCCGTGAGGTCGTTGTCGTACGACCTCGTCGTGAACGGGTGGGAGCTCGGCTCGGGCAGCGTGCGAATCCACTCGTCCGACGTGCAGCAGCTGGTGTTCTCGCTGCTCGGGATCACGCCGGACCAGGCGCGATCCCGCTTCGGGTTCCTGCTCGACGCGTTTCGCTACGGCGCGCCGCCGCACGCGGGCTTCGCGATCGGGATCGACCGGTTCGCCGCCGTCCTGGCGGGCGAGGAGAACATCCGCGAGGTCATCGCGTTCCCGAAGACCCAGTCCGGCGCGGATCCGCTCACCGGCGCCCCGCGACCTCTCGACCCTGCCCAGCTCGACGAGCTCGGCCTGCAGGTCCGCAAGCGCCCCTAACCCGTTGGGTCGGTTGCATACCCCATTCGGCACACAAGTGACCCAACGCGTACCTGTCTCAGGCCCGCGCGACGCTGCGTTGCATGGACGTGTCACGCGTTCTCTCGGTCAGTGAAGGTCAACACGGTGCGATTGCGTCGAGCCAGTTGCGGGTACTCGGTCTCAGCTCCAAACAGATTCACAAGCTCATCGCGGAGGGCTGGCTCGTTCGGGCGCGCCCCGGCGTACTCATCGTGGGTGGGGGCCCCCGAACTTGGCATCAGGCGGTAGTGGCTGCGGTGCTCGCGGCCGGTCGAGAGGCGTGCTGCGATTCACGTCGACGATGACCAACGAGCAAGCGGTGCGGACGACAACGGCCGCGCTGGCAGAGTTGGGTCAATCGCGTGCTGTACAGGGGAGGGAAGTGACCCAACGGCCGTAGGCTGCGCGCGTGGGCGAGGATCTGTTTGCTTCGGCGCGTGACGAGCGCCTGCACGAGCGCGCGCCGCTGGCGGCGCGGCTTCGGCCGCGCACGCTCGACGAGGTCGTCGGTCAGGAGCACCTGCTCGGACGGGGGCGACCGCTGCGGGTGCTGATCGAGGGCGACCAGCTCTCGTCGGTGATCTTGTGGGGGCCGCCCGGTACCGGCAAGACGACCATCGCCCGGCTCATCGCCGGCGAGACCGCCAAGGCCTTCGAGCCGCTGTCGGCTGTCAGCGCCGGCGTGAAGGACGTGCGCGAGGTGGTCGAGCGCGCCCGGGGACGGCTCGGCGAGCGGGGTCAGGGCACAATCCTGTTCCTCGACGAGGTGCACCGCTTCAACCGCGCGCAGCAGGACGCGCTGCTCCCACACGTCGAGGAAGGCCTGCTCGTGCTCATCGGGGCGACCACCGAGAATCCGTACTTCTCGTTGATCGGTCCGCTGCTCTCGCGCTCGACGCTGTTCCGGCTCGAGCCGCTCGGGCCGGACGACGTCCGGACGCTCCTCGAGCGCGCGCTGACGGACCGCGAACGCGGGCTCGGTGATGCCGAGCTGGAGGTCGACGCCGACGCCCTGGAACACCTGATCGACCGCTCCGAGGGCGACGCCCGGCACGCGCTCACCTCACTGGAGGTCGCGGGCGCGCTCGCGGCCGAGGACGATCGCACCCGCGTCACCCTGGCCGACACGGAAGCCGCGCTCGCCTTGCGCGCCATCCGGTACGGCGACGACGAGCACTACGACGTCCTGTCCGCGTTCATCAAGAGCATCCGCGGCTCGGATCCGGATGCCGGCCTCTACTGGCTCGCGCGCATGGTCGAAGCAGGCGAGGACCCGCGTCTCATCGCGCGGCGGCTCGTCATCCTCGCATCCGAGGACATCGGGATGGCCGACCCGCAATCGCTGCTCGTCGCCGACGCCGCAGCCCGCGCCGTCGAGTTCGTCGGGATGCCGGAGGCGCAGCTCAACCTCGCGCAGGCGGTCATCCACCTCGCGCTCGCGCCCAAGTCGAACTCGGTGATCACGGGCGTCGGCGCTGCCCTCGAGGACGTACGCGACCGTCCCAGCGGCGCCGTCCCGGTCCATCTGCGAGACGCCAGTTACCCTGGCGCGGGCAAGCTCGGACACGGAAAGGGTTACGTGTACCCGCACGACGCGCCGGCGGGGTGGGTACCCCAGCAGTACCGACCCCCCGAGGTCGAGACCCGCGTCTACTACCGGCCCGGCGCGCAGGGCCGCGAAGCCGAGTTGGGCGAGCAGCTCGAACGGCGCCGCTCGCGGCGCGAGATGCCGGAGACCCCGGCCGAGGTCGACCAGCACGACGACGTCGACCCGAACTCTGAAGGGACGTGATGTGGCCAAGCGGCTGTTCTGGCTGATCCTCGGGTTCGGGCTCGGCGTCGGCGCCACGGTTCGCGCGAGGCGCACCCTTCGACGCACGGTCGAGCGTGTCCTTCCACCCGCGACCGTGGACCGGCTGCGTGACGTGAACGCCGCGATCAACGACCGGGCCGCGAGCATCGAGGCTCGACGCGAGGCGCGAAGGGGCAGGTAGACCGCGACGATCGGGCGGTAGCCTGGATGCGTGCCACCGTCCACCGCCGATGAGCTGCGCCGCGCCTTCCTCGACTTCTTCGTCGAGCGCGGCCACACGGAGGTTGAGTCCGCCAGCCTGATCCCGCACGACCCGTCGCTCCTGTTCACGAACGCGGGCATGGTCCCGTTCAAGCCCTACTTCGTCGGTCTGGAGAAGCCGCCGTACCGCCGTGCCACGTCCTCCCAGAAGTGCGTACGCGCCAGCGGCAAGCACAACGACCTCGAGGAAGTCGGACGCACGAACCGGCACTTCACGTTCTTCGAGATGCTCGGCAACTTCAGCTTCGGCGACTACTTCAAGGCCGAGGCCATCCCGTGGGCGTGGGAGTTCGTCACCGGGGTGCTCGGTCTCGATCCCGACCGGATCTGGGTGACCGTCCACGAGAGCGATGACGAGGCGGCGACGATCTGGCGCGACGTCGCTGGCGTGGCACCGGAGCGCATCCAGCCCATGGGCGACGCGTCGAACTTCTGGCGCATGGCGGACACCGGGCCGTGCGGCCCCAACTCCGAGATCTTCTGGGATCTCGGGCCGGCGCACGGTCCCGAAGGCGGTCCCGCCGTCACCGAGGACCGCTACATCGAGATCTGGAACCTCGTGTTCATGCAGTACGACGAGCAGCCCGACGGCGAGCTGCTCCCGCTGCCGGCCCGGGGCATCGACACCGGCGCTGGGCTGGAGCGGATGCTCGCCGCCCTGCAGGGCGTCGACTCGGTGTGGGAGATCGAGGTGTTCCGCGCATTAATCGCGACGGCGGAGCAGGTCACGGGGAAGACGTACGGCACCTTCCCTGGCACCGAGGACGACGTGTCGCTGCGGATCCTCGCCGAGCACGCCCGCACCATGACGTTCCTCGTGAGCGACGGCGTCGTGCCGTCGAACGAGGAGCGCGGCTACGTGCTGCGCCGGATCATCCGCCGCGCCGTCCGGCACGCGTACCGGCTCGGCGCGCAGAACCTCGTGGCGCCGGACCTGGTGGAGGCAACGGTCGCCGCCATGGGCGAGGCGTACCCGGAGCTCGTCAAGCACCGCGAGCTCATCGTGAAGGTGGTGACCCGAGAGGAGGAGCGGTTCCGCCAGACCCTCGAACGCGGGCTCGACCTCCTCGACGGGCTGCTGGAGGAAGGCGACGTGTCGGGGGAGCGGGCGTTCTTCCTGCACGACACCCTCGGCTTCCCGGTTGATCTCACCCGCGAGATCGCCGAGGAGCGCGGCCGGAGCGTCGACTACGACGGGTTCCGAGCCCGCATGGAGGAGCAGCGCACCCGGGCGCGCGAGGCGCTCAAGGCCGAGGGCGGCAAGGAGTCCGCCCCGATCGAGCTGTACCGGGAGCTCGTCGACGCCTTCGGCGCGACCGAGTTCACGGGCCGACACGAGTACGAGACCACCGACGCCAAGGTGCTCGCTCTGATCTCGGGGAGCGAGCGTCTCGCGCAGGCGGGCGAGAGCGCGACCGTCGACGTCGTCCTCGACCGCACGCCGTTCTACGCCGAGGCGGGTGGCCAGGTCGGCGACACGGGCACGCTCACGGCGGGCGACGGCCGCACGCAGCTGCGCGTCCTCGACACGCAGTACGGCATCCCGGGAACACTCGTCCTGCACCGGGCCGAGGTCGTTCGCGGCGAGGTGGCCGAGGGTGACAGCGTCACCGCGACCATCGACGCCGAGCGGCGCGACCGCATCCGCCGCAACCACACCGCGACGCACATCCTCCACTGGGCGCTGCGCGAGGTGCTCGGTCCGCACGTCAAGCAGTCCGGGTCACTCGTCGCGCCCGACCGCCTTCGCTTCGACTTCAGCCACTTCCAGGCGGTCACGCCCGACGAGCTCGAGCGCATCGAGGACCTCGCCAACCGCGAGATCATCACCGACGCGCCCGTCCGCCACTACGAGACGACACGCGAGCACGCCGAGGCGATCGGGGCGATCGCGTTCTTCGGCGAGAAGTACGGCGATCTCGTGCGCGTCCTCGAGGCGGGGAACCACTCCGTCGAGCTGTGCGGCGGGACCCACGTCCACGCGCTGGGCTTCATCGGCCCGATCAAGATCGTCAACGAGCAGTCCATCGGCGCGAACCTCCGCCGGATCGAGGCGGTCACGGGCGATGCCGCCCTCGAGCGCATTCACGACGAGGAGCGGCAGCTTCGCCGCGTCGCGGAGACGCTGAAGGTGTCGTCGGCCGAGCTGCCCGACCGCATCGAGCAGATCCAGCAGCAGCTGAAGGCGCTCAAGGACGAGCTGGAGACGGCTCGCCGCCGCGAGGCTGCCACCGAGGCCGCCGCGCTGGCGGCCGACGCCGTCGACGGCGTGGTGGCGGCCCGGCGCGACGGGCTCGACTCGGGCGAGCTTCGACGCCTCGCGCTCGCCACCCGCGACGCCGCCGACCCCGGCGTGGTGGCGCTCGTCGGGCTGGCCCCCGATCGGAAGAAGGCGGGCATCGTGGTCGCGGTCGACAAGAGGCTCGTGGACAACGGTGTCTCGGCCGCGGCGATCGCCGCCAAGGCGGCCAAAGCGCTCGGCGGGGGGACGGCGAAGACCCCCGAGATCGTGGCGGGCGGCGGCACGAACGTCGAGGAGATCGACGAAGCGCTGACCCTGGTGCGCAAGGAGGCCACCGAGGCCCTGGAGCGCGCCGCGCGCTGAGCGCGTCGCCGGAGCGCATGGCACGGGTTCTCGGTGTCGACCTCGGCTCACGGCGAATCGGCCTCGCCCTGTCCGACCCCTCGGGCCGCGTGGCCACTCCCCATGCCCTGGTTGAGCGCAGCGGCGACCGGTCCGCCGACCATGAGACGATCCTGACCCACGCGCGCGAAGCTGGCGCCTCCCGAATCGTCGTCGGGCTCCCACTGTCCCTCTCCGGAGACACTGGTCCCGCCGCGCGAGCCGTTCTGGAGGAGGTCGAGGCGTTGCGAGCCGAAGCGGGCGAAGCCGTCATGATCGACGTGTACGACGAGCGGCTCACGACGGTGATCGCAGAGAGCCAGCTCCGGGAGGCGCGGGTGCCGCGCCGCGCCCGTCGCCGCACGGTCGATCAGACGGCCGCCGCCGTGATGCTCCAGTCGTACCTCGAGGCGCGTTCGTGAGCCGGTTCGACGACGACGGGCTCGAGCCGCCGGGTTGGGTGAACACCGGCCGCGCTCCCGGTGACGGGGGGCCGTCGCCGCGGCCGAGACACCGTTGTCCACGAGCCTCTTGTCGACCGCGACCACGATGCCCGCCTTCTTCCGATCGGGGGCCAGCCCGACG
>JBKPDN010000347.1:0-10287 GCA_046727875.1 Actinomycetota bacterium
GTGATCTTGGTGCCGCCGTCGACGGGCTCGAACACGACGGTGACGTCGATACCCGTCTCCGGGTCCGCCGCCCACTGGCGGTAGCAGAGCAGCTCGTCGTCCTTGATCTGGGTGACCTCGAAGTGCACGGCGCCGCCGGGACTCGCCGCCTCGGCCTGCACGCCGGGCGCGCCTTCTTCCGCGTCGGGGTCGAACTTGGGCGTGAACCACTGCTCGAGCTCGTTCGGATCGGTGAACGCCCGGAACGCCCGCTCCGGTGGGACCCGGACCGAGAACGTCTTCTCGTACTCAGAGCTCATCACTGCCCTCCGTCGTCGCGTCGGTCACGGGATGTGCGGCCAGCACCACCCGGTACGGCAAGCCGTCGCGGCCGCCGTACCGGTCGCACAGCTTCTGCACGGCCGCGAGGTACTCGTCGAGGAACGCAGCGCGGTCCTTCTCGTCGGCGAAGTGGACGTCGACCTCGACGGCAGCGCTGGCGATCTGCTCGCCGTCGAACGCGGCCCGGTCGAGCAGCGAGATCGCGTCCCGCTGCAGCTGGGCACCGACCATCACCAGTCGCTCCAGCGAGTGCTGCTCGCGGAGCGCGTCGACGCGGCGGGGATCGGACCACGCGACCCGCGGCGATACGAGGAAGCTGCGGGCGACGGCCTCGTAGAGCGTCTCGATGAAGTTCCCCGAGCGACGCTCACCCACCGGCTTCACCAGGCCGACCCGCTCGAGCTCCTTCAGGTGGTAGTTGACCTTCTGGCGGGGCTCGCCCACCTCACGGGCGACGGTCGCCGCCGACCCCGGCTCCCGCAACGCTTCGAGGATCCGCACCCGCAGCGGGTGACCGAGCACCTGCAGGGCTTCGATGTTCTCGACCACGTGCACCGGCTGGGCCACCACTGCTCCCTAGGAGGGGAATCCTGCCTGGACAAAATAACTTGTCCAGAGCCGCGGGTCAAGGCCCCCAGAAGTCCCGCCAGGTCTCCCACGCCTCGGGGAGCTCACCGGTGCCGGTGTGGTGCTCGGGCCAGTTCGCGGGCGGCTGTCCGACCGGTGACTCCCCGAGCTCGGCGCCGTACCAGAGCAGGTGCCGGCGGCGAACGAAGTACCACGCGCCGTCGCGGCGCTCATAGTCGTCGCGGTACTGGATCGCCTGGATCACCCAGCGGTCGTCGACCTGCACCTCGCCCCGGCAGTAGACGACGCCGCGGGCGTGGTCGGCGTCGTCGAAGTCGATGACGTGGTTGCCGACGAACAGGATCGTCACGCCAACCTCGCGCAGCGACCGGTTGAAGAACGCGCGCAGCGCGTCACGCCCCCGGCCATCCGCCCCCACCTGGACGTCTTCGACGAAGAGCCCCACGAGGGCGTCGAGGTCACGCGAGTCGGTCAAGAGCGCGTAGCGGGCGACGAGCTGGCGAATCGCCTCGGTGGACTCGAGCCGGTCGAGGCGGGGCGAGTCGGTCACGCCAGATGCTCGCGGACGAGCCGGGTGCCGCGCGTCGTGTCCTCGTGGAGGAAGAAGTGGCCGCCGGACAGCGTGAGGAGTGGGGCGCCCGCGTGCTCGGCCTGGGCTGCGAACCACTCCGCCGGCAGCTCGCTCTGCGCGCCGCAGGCGAGCACGGCGTCGGCGGTCAACTCGCTGAGGTGACGCCACGCCGCCGGCGCGCCGATCGGCTCGCCCGACACCTCGAAGATGGTCGCCTCGACGTCGGGCGCGCAGGCCAGCTCGACCTGCCCGTCCGGCCTGTCGACGAAGCCCCAACGCACGTACGCGGCCAGCGCTTCCGGCGCGACCGCGTCGAATGGCGGACGGGTCCGGTACGACTCGTACACCGTGTCGCGATCTGGCCACACGGCGCGTCGCTTCCGGGCAATCGAGGACATGTAGTTGCCGCCGTCGCCGTGACCGGTGCCTGACGGCCGCAACGTCCGGCCGTCGGGCGAGAATGCGACCGGCTCGCACAACAGCAACCGACGGATCGAGCCCGGACGGAGGTCGTCGACGAGCACCGCGACGCCACCGCCCAGCGACTCGCCTACCGCGACGGTCTCGTCGATGCCCAGGTGATCGAGCACCGCGACGACGTCGGCGGCCATCTCACCGAAGCCGAAGCCGGCGCGGGTCTTCGGCGTGTCCGTGCCGCCGTGGCCGCGTAGATCGACGGCAACGGGACGGAACGTGTCGCGCAGCCCGAGTGCCAGCGGCTCGAAGAACCCCGCGCCCAAGCCGTTCGGGTGCAGGAGCAGGAGCGGCGTGCCGTCGCCGCCCCAGTCGAGCGCCGCGATCCGCAACCCGTCGCGCTCGACCGCGACCTGGCGGGGATCGCTCAGACCGGCTCCGCGGCGAGGATCCCGCCCAGCTTCAGCAGCTGCGGGGTCGCGCCACCCAGCGTGAGCTCGAGCTCCTTGGCCCACAGGAAGTACCGGTGGAGCGGGTAGTCGCGGTCGACGCCGATGCCGCCGTGGAGGTGCTGGGCGGCGTGCACGACGCGCTGCCCGCCGTCGGCGGCCCAGAACTTCGCCACCGCGACCTCGGCCGTCGCCGGCAGGCCCTCCTCGAGCCGCCACGCGGCCTGGAGTGCGGTGAGGCGGATGGCCTCGGTGTCGATGTAGGCGTCGGCGGCGCGCTGGCCGACGGCCTGGAACGTCGCGATCGGCCGGTCGAATTGCTCGCGTGTCTTCGTGTACTCGGCCGTCATCTTCAACGCCTGCTCGCAGACGCCCGTCGCCACCGCGCACAGCGCGGCCGTGGCGCGGTCGATGATCCACTCGAGCGCCTCACTGCCCGACGTGCCGTAGTGGAGCGTCTCGCTGTCGCCGACCGCGACCCCGTCGAGCTCCATCCGCGCCTGCGGGATGCCGCTCGTCGTGTCCTGACGCTCGACCGTGACGCCGCTGGCGGTCGGATCGATCACGAAGATGCCGATGGCGCCGTCGGTCGAAGCCGCCGGCACGAGCACGTGGTCGGCCGACAAGCCGGCAGGAACACACACCTTGACGCCGTCGAGGCGGAAGCCCGCGCCGTCGCGGGTCGTACTCGTCGAGGGATGCAGCGGATCTGCCCCCAGCTCGACCAGCGCCGCCGTCAGCACGGTGTCGCCGCTCGCGACGCCGGGGAGCCAACGCCGTCGCTGCTCCTCACCGCCGAGCCTGGCGATCGGCAGCGCGCCGAGCACGACCGTCGGCAGCACGGGCACGGGCGCGACGGTGCGGCCGATCTCCTCGAGGAGCTGGCACAACGCGACGAAGCCGAGGCCGCTGCCGCCGACGTCCTCGGGCAACGCGACGCCAAGCAGGCCGGCCTTCGCGAGCTCCGCCCACGTGTCGCGGTCGAACCCCTCGCCGCCGGCTTCAATCTCCTTGAGGTGCTCGTGTGTTTCCCGGTCGGTCAGGATCTGGCGCGCGAGGTCGCGCGTCGCCTCTTGCTCTTCCGTCAGTGCGAAGTCCATCTACCCCTCGCTAGCGCTTTGCCATCGGCATGCCGAGGCCGAACACCGCGATCAGGTCGCGCTGCACCTCGTTGACCCCGCCGCCGAACGTCAGGATGATCAAGCTCCGGTAGTAGCGCTCGAGGCGCGACTTGAGCACCGAGTCGGGCGAGTCCTGCTTCAGGTACCCGGGCTGCCCGATGACCTCGAACATGAGGCGGAACGCCTCGAGGTAGAACTCGGTGCCGAACACCTTGATCGTCGACGCGTCGGCGACGTCGAGACGCTTCTGCGTCGCGTCCCACGCCACCTTCCAGTTCGCGAGGCGCAGGAACTCGAGCCGGGCGTGGACGCGCGCCAGGTGCACCTGCACCCACTCCTGGTCGATGACGCGCCGGCCGTCGGCGAGCTTCGTCTCCTGCGCCCACCGGCGTGTGTCGGTGAGCGCGCGCTCGATGATCCCCGACGAGCACAACGTGACCCGCTCGCGGTTCAGCTGGTTGGTGATCAGGCCCCACCCGTTGTTCTCGCCACCGACGAGCGCGGTCGCCGGGACGCGCACGTCGTCGTAGAAGACCTGGTTGATGTCGTGGTCGCTCATGAGGTCCATGGGCATGAGCTTGATGCCGGGCGTGTCCATCGGGACGATGAACATCGAGATGCCCTTGTGCTTCTTCGCCTCCGGGTCGGTGCGGACCGCGAGCCAGCAGTAGTCGGCGCCGCCGGCGAGGCTCGTGAACATCTTCTGCCCGTTGATGATGTACTCGTCGCCATCGCGCACGGCCTTCGTCGTGAGCGCGGCGAGGTCGGTGCCGGCGCCCGGCTCCGTGTAGCCGATGCAGAAGTGGACCTGGCCCTTCAGGATCCGGGGCAGGAACTCGGCCTTCTGCTCGTCGGTGCCGAAGTCCATGATCGTCGGCCCGACCGTGTTGATCGTCAGCATTGGGACGGGAGCGCCGGCGCGCATCGACTCGTCGAAGAAGATGAACTGCTCGATCGCCGACCGGCCCTGACCGCCGTACTCCTTCGGCCAGCCGATGCCGAGCCAGCCGTCCTCGCCCATCTGGCGGACGACCTCGCGGTTGACCGGCCCGATGCCGTGCCCGCGTGCGAGGCCTTCCTCGACCTCGGGCGTCAGCAGCTTGTCGTAGTACGCCCGGAGATCGCGGCGCAGCTGCTCCTGCTCTTCGCTGTAGCCGATGTACATCAGTCCTCCAACTTACAGGCCCATGGGCTCCAGAACGCCCGTGCGCATGCCGGCGGTGAAGCCCCCGTCGACGACGAGCGCGTGCCCGGTGACGAACGACGCATCTTCGGACGCGAGGAACGCGGCGGCCGACGCGATCTCCTCGGGACGGCCGAAGCGCCCCAGCTTGTGAGCCTCCCGGTATTGCTCGCGGACGTGCGCCATGCCGTTGAGCGACATGACCGACTCGAACATCGTCGTGCCCTCGATGAAGCCGGGGCAGATGCAGTTGGCGCGTACGCCGACGCGCCCGTAGTCGATGGCCAGGTTCTTGGTGAGGAGCACGACCGCTCCTTTGGACGCGTTGTACGAGCTGCCGCCCTCGGTCCCTTCCACGCCTTCGATGCTGGCGATGTTCACGAGACTGCCCGACCGCTGCTCGATCATGCGTGTGAGCGCGTGCTTGCACACGAGGAACGTGCCGGTCAAGTTGACGCGGATGACGCGATCCCACTCCGCCGCGTCGAGCAGGTGGATCGGTCCGCCGCCGGCGACGCCCGCCGCGTTCAGCACGACATCGAGGCGGCCGTGATCGGCGACGAGCGCGTCGACCGCGCCCGCCACTGCGGCTTCGTCGGTGACGTCGACGACCTGGGTGCCACCGTCCGGTCCGGGTTGCACGTCGACGCCGGCGACCTTCGCGCCTTCGTCCGCGAACCGGCGGGCGCACGCGAGGCCGATCCCCGACGCGGCGCCCGTCACCAGCGCGACCTTGCCGTCGAGGCGACCCACGACGGTATGCTCACTGAAACGTGTTCTAGTCGTCAAGGCGGGGGTCCGGTCCGTGCAGTTCGCGTTGTTCTACGAGATTCCGGTGGCCAAGCCCTTCACCGACGGCAAGGAGCACGCCGCGTACAAGAACACGCTCGAGCAGGCCGTCCTCGGCGAGCAAGCGGGCTTCCATTCCTTCTGGACCGTCGAGCACCACTTCCTCGAGGAGTACTCGCACTGCTCCAACCCCGAGGTGCTGTACGGCGCGATCGCGGCGAAGACCACCACGATGCGCCTCGGGTACGGCGTGCGCCTGCTCCCCAAGCCGTATAACCACCCGATCCGCAGCGCGGAGTCGGCCGCGGTGCTCGACCTGCTGTCCGACGGCCGGGTCGAGTTCGGGACCGGCCGTTCGTCGACCCGGGCCGAGATCGAAGGCTTCGACATCGATCCGGACGACACGCGCGCCATGTGGTCCGAGGCGCTCGAGCACATCGTCGGCGCGTGGACGAACGAGTACTACCAGGCCGACGGCAAGTACTGGCACATGGGCGGGCCGCGGCGCGTGCAGCCGAAGCCGTTGCAGAAGCCGCACCCGCCGCTGTGGGGCGCGACAAGCAGCGCCGACGGCCACCGCGAGATCGGACGTCACGGCATCGGGCTGTGCTCGTTCACGGTTGGCGTCCCGCCCGAGGACCTCGTCGAGCGCATCGCGATGTACCGCGAGGGCCTCGATGAATGCGAGAAGCCGGTCGGCAAGTTCGTGAACGACCGCGCGGCCACGTTCACGATGGTCCACTGCGCGGACACCAACGAGCAGGCGTTCGCCGACGCCGAAGAATCCTTTCCCTGGTACATCAAGACCGCCGTGCGCCACATCGGGTCGCTCGTCGACTGGATGGAAGGCAAGGACCTCGGGACGTACAGCTATGCCGAGCACATGGCGGAGCTCGACAAGGACGGCTCGCTCGACCACCTCGACTTCCGGTACCTGCGCGAGAGTGGGTCGGCGGTCGTCGGTGACCCGGACCGGTGTGTCGAGCTCGCCCAGCGCTACGAGGCCGCCGGCTGCGACCTGCTGCTCTGCCTCGTGAACCCGTACAAGATCCCGCACGAGAAGGTCATGCGGTCGATCGAGCTGCTCGGCGAGCAGGTCATCCCGCAGTTCGCCTGAACCGCCGCGCTGCGTGGCGGACTACGTTGAGTGGTCGGTCGGCCACGCGACGAGACAGGCAGGGGGTGCGTCACGGTTGACACCCGGGCTGTCGCTCGTTCACGGGTCGGCAGTTGGACCCGACGGGTCGCCTCGTGCACGGTCATCGCCCTTACCGCCGGCTTCCTGAGCGGGTACTCGTTCCGCTCGGACGCGTCACCCCGGGGGAGGCCGGTCAAGGTCTTCGTCATCACGATGATCGAGCCCCCCGGGCCGAGCGCCGGAGAGAGCCGCGACTGGCTCGACCGCCTCGGCCTCGATGAGCGGATACGAATCCCGGGCCTGAACCCGGCGTTTCCACGAGTCGCCTGCCACCGCGACGACGTCTGCCTGGTGACCACCGGAGCCGGCCAGGCCAATGCCGCCACGTCGCTCATGACGATCCTCGCTAGTAGGCGCTTCGACCTGCGCCGCACCTATTTCTTGGTCGCCGGCATCGCCGGCATCGACCCCGCGGACGGCACGCTCGGCAGCGCGGCCTGGGCCCGATGGGCGGTGAGCGGCGACCTCGCCGACGAGATCGACGCCCGCGAGATCCCTCCGGACTGGCCTTCCGGGTACTTCGGATTGGGAGCTGCCCCACCCGGCGTCAAGCCCACTGACCGTGTGGGCACGGAGGTCTTCCACCTGAACGAAGCGCTCGTACAACGCGCCTACGCGCTCACCCGCGACGTCACCCTCAGCGACTCGGCCGACGCGCAAGCGTACCGAGCGCAGTACCCCGCGGGGCCCGCCACCCAGCCGCCCACGGTCAACATGTGCGACACCGTCACCGACGACACCTACTGGGAAGGCAAGCTGCTCAGTGACCGCGTCAACGCGTGGGTGGCGTTGATGACTGACGGCCAGGGCAACTACTGCACCACTCAGCAGGAAGACAACGCCACATTGACCGCTCTCCGTCGAGGCGCGAATGCTCACTGGCTCGATTTCGACCGTGTCGCGGTACTGCGGGTCGCTTCCGACTTCGACCAGCCCTATCCCGGCCAGACGCCGTACGCGGCGTTGGCCGAGACCCACCCCGGCTTCGCGCTCGCCATAGAAAACGCCTACCGGGTCGGCTCAACATACGCTCACAACATCGTGCGCCACTGGCGCGACTGGCGGCGCGGCGTGAGGACCCGGTCATGACGAGCTCCTCCGCGCGCGCGTGATCTCGAAGTTCGCCTGGCGCGGCTTCGGTCACCCGTGAACCGCCGCCAGTTTCTCCGCGGCTCGCTCGCGCTCGTCGGTGCGGGCGCACTCACGAGCGGCCGTCTCCCGACACGTCTGCCCCGGCGACCATCGGCGGCGGTTCCCGACCCGACCGCCGTCCTGATCACGCGCTGGGCGCAGGACCCGTTCGCGTTCGGCTCGTACTCCTACCTCGCCGTCGGATCGAGCAACCGCGACCGGGAGCGGCTGGCAGAGCCTGTCGACCGGCGGCTGTTCTTCGCCGGGGAGGCCACGTCGACGGACTACGCGGCCACCGTCCACGGCGCATACCTGTCGGGGCAGCGCGTTGCCGGGACGGTGCGAGACCACACCGACGCCGGCGCCGCCGTGGTCGTGATCGGCGCGGGCATGGCCGGCCTGACCGCGGCCCGCGCCCTGCGCGACGACCGCCGCCGAGTCGTGGTCGTCGAGGGCCGCGACCGGATCGGCGGGCGGATCTGGACGAACCGTGACCTCGGGCCGCCGCTCGACCTCGGCGCGTCGTGGATCGAAGGCGGCGGGCCCGCCAACCCCATCGCCCGGTTGGCGAAGCGGTTCGGCGTCGAGACGAAGGTCACCGACTGGGAAAACAACGTGTTGTACGGGCCCGACGGCGCCGAGATCTCGGACCGGTCCGAGAACCGGCTGAACCGTGAGGACCACGCCATGCTCGTCGCCGCCGCGGCCGAGCAGCGACGGCGCGACACGGACAGCCCCCTCGGTGACGCGCTCTCCGCGGCCATCGCGGCGCGTACCTCGGATCCGTCCCGCCGGCGCGACCTCGACTACGAGATCAACTTCGAGATCGAGCACGAGTACGCGGCGGACGTGGATGACCTCTCGCTGCTGTACTGGGACGACGACAAGGAGTTCCCCGGACCGGATCGGCTGTTCCCGGAGGGGTACCGGCAGATCGTCGACCGTGTTGGGAAAGGCCTTGATGTTCGCACCGAGCACGTCGTGCGTCGTGTCGACTACGGCGGCGACGGCGTCACCGTGACGACCGACGGCGGCGACGTCTCCGGCGACGTTGCGATCGTCACCCTGCCCGTGGGTGTGCTCCAGCGGCGCGTCGTCGAGTTCGCACCGGCGCTCCCGGACGACAAGGCGCAGTCCATCGCGCGCCTCGGCATGGGCCTGCTCGACAAGTGCTACCTGCGGTTTCCCCGCGTGTTCTGGGACCGCGACGCCGACGTCCTCAACTACATCTCGGCCGACAAGGGTCGGTGGGCCGAGTGGATCAACATCGCCAAGTACACCGGCGAGCCGATCCTGATCGGCTTCAACGCCGCCACATACGCGCGCGAGCTCGAGGCAATGAGTGATCCGGAGATCGTGACGTCCGCGATGGACGTCCTGCGGACGATCTACGGCTGAGCGGACCCCGGTCGCCCGAGGCGGCCGGCGGCGGCGATCGGCCGTTCCGCCCAGCTTGCTCCCCGTCGCGAGATCCGGGGACCATGCTCGCGGTGCTCGATGACGACATGAAGCGGGTTGTGCGAGAGCAGAGGCTTGGATACGTCGCGACGGTGTGCCCGGACGGTACGCCCAACCTGTCCCCAAAGGGCACGACCGCGATCTGGGACGACCAACACCTCGTCTTCCTCGACCTCTATTCGCCCGGAACGGTCGCCAACATCGAGGCGGGGAACCCCGTCGTCGAGGTCAACGTCGTGGACCCGATCCGGCGGAAGGGCTACCGGTTCAAAGGTCCGGCCGAAGTCCATCGCGACGGTCCCGCCTTCGAGGACGTCGTCCAGTGGTATGAGTCCGACCGCGGCACCGATCGAGCGCGCATCAAGTCGGTGGTCCTCGTTCGGGTCGAGCGTGCCGCGCCCCTCGTGTCCCCCGCGTACGCCGACGGCTCGAGCGAGGCGACGATCGAGCAGCGATCGCTGGACATGTACGGGCTGATGCGGAAGTAGACGGCCCCCTCAGCTCACTCGCCGCTGCGGATCATCGCGGAGCGCGCGGCATGCCCAAGCCGGCGAGGGCGATGATCTCTCGCTGCACCTCGTTCACGCCGCCGCCGAAGGTGCCCACCGGGGCTTGGCGGTACGCAGCTTCGAGCTGACCGTCGAGCGCGTCGCCGGCGGCGTCGCCGCGCAGTGAGGCCGACTCCCCCACCACGTCCATCAGGGCGCGCAGCGCGCTCACCCTGAGCTCGGTGCCGAAGACCTTCATCGCCGACGCGTCGGCGGGGTTCAGCTCGCCGTCGGTCAGCGCTCCCGCGACCTGCCAGTTGGCGAGCTTGAGCGCGTCGACCTGGGCGTGCACGCGTGCCAGCGCGATCCGCACCCACTCCTGGTCGATGACGCGCCGGTCGTCCTCGAGCTGGGTCTCCTTCGCCCAGCGCAGGACGGCTTGGAGGTGCCGGTCGATCATCCCGGCGGGCGCCAGCGCGACCCGCTCGTGGTTGAGCTGGTTCGTGATCATCTTCCAGCCCTCGTTCTCGTTCCCGACGAGCGCCGTCGCCGGCACGCGCACGTCCTCGTAGTAGG
>JBKPDN010000348.1:0-18722 GCA_046727875.1 Actinomycetota bacterium
CCGGAGCCCGAGGCACCGGCAGCGGCCGCCGCCGAGCCCGCCGCGGAGGAGGGCACCACCGACGAGAGCGCCACCGACGAGAGCGCAGCCGAAGGCACCGAGGAGTCGGGCGATGAGTGACGACGCGCCCAACCAGCGGGACGAGCTGCTGGACGACGACCTCGACGACGAGGACGAGTACGACGACGAGATCGCGCCCGAGGGCAACCGGATCCTGGGTGCACGAGCTCGCGCGGTGGTCGAGCACGTGACCCGCAACGTTGCCGAGGAGCCCGAGGCGGTCGAGATCGACGTGAGCGAGCGGCGTGATGACGTGCAGCTCCTCGTGCACGCCAGCCCCAGTGACATGGGCCGACTCATCGGCAAGCGCGGCCGCGTGATCCAGGCTCTCCGTCAGGTGGTCCGGGCCGCCGGTGCCGCCGAGGGCATCAAGGCCAACGTCGACGTCGTGGAGTAATTCGCGGTGGCTGCGGCTGACCTCGAGCTCGGTCGGGTCGGCCGTCCCCACGGTGTGCGGGGCGAAGTCGTCGTGACGCTCCACACCGACCGCAGCGAGCGAACGACCCCGGGCGCGGTACTGCACGCCGGTGAGCGCGAGCTGGTCGTGGCCAGCGCCCGCCCCCACCAGGGCCGGTGGCTCGTGCGTTTCGAAGGCATCACCGACCGTGACGCCGCCGAGGAATTGCGCGGCGCGACCCTCGTCGGCGAACCGCTGGACGACCCCGGTGAAGGCCGGGTCTGGGTCCACGAGATGGTCGGCGACGAGGCGCGCGACGTGCACGGCAACGCGCTGGGTCGCGTGACGTCGGTCGAGGTCAACCCGGCGCACGACATCCTGGTCCTCGACGATGGGACGCTCGTCCCGATGGTGTTCGTGGTCGACCGGCAGCCGGGCGTCGTGATCGTCGATCCTCCCGACGGCTTGCTCGACGTCAACCGCTAGGTCCTTCTGGTCGCCATGCGCATCGACGTCTTCACGATCTTCCCCCAGTACCTGGAGGGGCCGCTGCGCGCGTCATTGCTCGGGCGCGCACAGGAACGCGGGCTCATCGACGTGCGCGTGCACGACCTGCGCGCGCACGCGACCGACGCGCATCGCAGCGTCGACGACACGCCATTCGGCGGCGGCGCGGGCATGGTGATGATGCCCGAGCCGCTGTTCGCGGCGGTCGAAGCGGTCCAGCCGCCGCGCCCGCTGCTCCTGCTCTCGGCGGGCGGGGCTGCGTTCGACCAGAAGCGGGCAGCGCGGCTCGCGGAGGGGAGTGGGTTCTCGCTGCTCTGTGGCCGGTACGAGGGTGTCGACCAGCGCGTCACAGACCACCTCTGCGACGACGAGATCTCGGTGGGCGACTACGTGCTCGCGGGTGGTGAGGCCGCTGCGCTCGTGGTCGTCGAGGCCGTCTCGCGTCTCGTCCCCGGCGTGATGGGCAACGACGAGTCCGGCAGTGACGAATCGTTCGGTGATGGGCTGCTCGAGTACCCCCAGTACACGCGTCCCGCCGACTACCGGGGCTGGGCGGTGCCCGAAGCGCTGCGTTCGGGCGACCACGCTCGCGTCGCCCGGTGGCGGAAGGCCGAGGCGCTGCGGCGCACCCTCGAGCGCCGGCCCGACCTGCTCGGCCCCCGGGCCCTCACCGCCGAGGAGCGCCGGTTGCTCGACGAGTTCCCCGAGGGACCACCCGACCGGTAACATCGTGAACCCGCCTGCCCCGGAACATCCTCGAGAAGGCGAACGATGAACGCCACCGATCTCGTCGACCGCGCGAACCTCCGCGACGACATCCCCGACTTCGCGCCCGGCGACACCCTGAAGGTGCACGTCCGGGTGGTGGAAGGCAACCGGGCGCGCGTGCAGGTCTTCCAGGGTGTCGTGATCCGGCGCAAGGGCAGCGGCGCCCGCGAGACGTTCACGGTCCGCAAGGTGAGCTTCGGCGTCGGCGTCGAGCGCACGTTTCCTGTCCACTCGCCGATCCTGGCGAAGATCGAGGTGGTGAGCCGGGGCGACGTCCGCCGGGCGAAGCTCTACTACCTGCGCGACCGGATCGGGAAGGCGGCCAGGATCAGGGAGAAGCGCGCCTGACCGCGGGTGGTGACGTGGCGCCTCGGCCGACGGCGTGGTGGGCAGGGGAGCGATCGGTCTCGGAGGGCGGCACGTACAATCAAGCTGAGTCATCGAGGAGGGTCGCGCTGTGAGCGCCGAGGACCTCGAGCGATACGAGACCGAGATCGAGCTCCAGCTCTACAAGGAGTATCGCGACGTCCTCCCGATGTTCGCCTACGTCGTCGAGACCGAACGGCGCTTCTACCTCACGAACGCGGTCCAGATGGACGTCAAGAACGAGCAGGGCCGGGTGTACTTCGAGCTCAACCTCCAGGACGCGTGGGTGTGGGACATGTACCGCCCGGCGCGGTTCGTCGCCAACGTGCGCGTGGTGACGTTCAAGGACGTCAACGTCGAGGAGCTGGCAGGCAAGGACCTGTAGCGGTGTCCGGCGCGGGACCGCGGCGCCGGATGGATCCGCGTCGGCGCCTCGGGACGGCCGGAGAGAGCGCCGTCGCCGCCTGGTACGAGGCCGCCGGCTACCGCGTGCTCGATCGCAACTGGCGCTGTCGTGACGGCGAGCTCGACCTCGTGGTCAGGCGCGACACGACGCTCGTGTTCTGCGAGGTGAAGACTCGCGCCAGCACGCGGTTCGGTTCGCCGGTCGAGGCGGTGACGACGAGCAAGCAGCGCCGCCTGCGGACGCTCGCCGCCCGCTGGCTCGCCGAGCACGATACGCGCGGGCGCGCGCTTCGCTTCGACGTGGCGTCGGTGACGCGTGCGCGTGACGGTCAGCTGGTGGTCGAGGTGCTGGAGAGCGCGTTCTAGCGCCGGCTACCGGCTAGCTCGAGTACGGCGACTCGGGCCGCGGCAGCTTCTCGCCGTCGACGACGACGTCGACGCGCTCGTTGTAGAACGAGAACAGTCCCGTGATCCCCTCGGCCTCGGGGATCGGTGACTCGTAGCTCCACACCAGGTCGTCGTGCGTCTCGCCGCCGGCCTCCACCGACCAGTACGACGCCTGGCCCTTAAACGGGCACACACTCTCGGTGGACGTCGAGCGAAGCACGTCGGCGCGGATGTCCTCGCGGGGGAGGTAGTAACGGGTGGGGAGACCGGTCTCCTCGAGGAGAACGGGCCGGTCGGACTCGGCGACCTTCTCGCCGTTGACGACGACCTCGACGTGCAGATCGGTAGGGGTGATGGTGATGCTGTGGCCTTTGGTCATATGTGGTTCAACCCCGGATGGCGGCTCACATTCCATCCTGGCAGGTTGTCGGCGTGAACCGGACCGACCGGCTCTACGCCATGGTCGAGATGCTGCGGGCGACGGCGCCACGAGCCCGGACCGCGCGCGACCTCGCCGAGCGCTTCGAGGTCAGCGTGCGGACGATCGAGCGGGACATCTCGTCGCTGCAGCAGTCGGGCGTCCCCATCTGGGCGACGCCGGGCCCGAAGGGCGGGTACTCGGTCGACCCGTCGATGAGCCTCCCGCCGCTCAACTTCAGCGCCGACGAGGCGACGGCGGTGGCGGTCGCGCTGGCTGCCAGCGGGCCGATCCCGTTCGGCGACGCGGCGCGGTCGGCGCTGCGGAAGCTCGTTGCGGCGATGTCGGCCGCCAACCGTGAAGGGGCACGTGAGCTCGTGGCGCGCATCCATCTGCTGCAGCGGCGCGGGCACCTCGAAGCCACGCCGGTAGTGCGGGCGGTGGAGACAGCCGTCGCCGAGCGCAAGGTGCTCGAGCTGGACTACGTCGACCGGTCGGGCCAGCGCACCGAGCGCCGGCAGGTCGAGCCGTACGGCCTGGCCGGCTCCGAGGAGCACTGGTACCTCATGGCGTGGTGCCGGCTGCGCGGCGGCGGACGCTCGTTCCGGCTCGACCGCATGCAGTCGGCCCGGGTCACCGACGAGCGCGCGCCCGAGCGCAAGCTGCACGAGGTCGCCGGCGAGATCGCCGACTACGCCCGCGAGACCAGTCTCGAAGAGTAAGGCGCGAGTCGCGGTGCGAGTGCGGTCAGCGGGGGAGCACCGCCCACACGAGAAGGGCCGCGACCACGACCAGCGCGGCGACGACGATGACGATGTCGGACGATCGCCGCACCTGCTTGCGGAACGGGTTGAACCCCACGGCGCTACGGTAGCGGCCGCATGAAGACGCTCATCGTCGAACGCGCCGACGGCGTCGTCACCGTGACGCTGAACCGTCCGGCGAAGAAGAACGCGATCAACGGGCCGATGTGGCGTGAGCTCATCGAGGTGTTCGACGAAGTGGCCGACACGCCGAGCGACCGCGTGCTCGTGATCACCGGTGCCGGCGACGGCTTCTGTTCCGGCGCCGACCTCGCCCCGAGCGACAACGCTGACCGAGAGGGTGGCGTCGGCTCGACGTACCGGGAGATGCGCGTCGTCGGGCGCGCCGCGTTGCGCCTCCACCACCTGCCGCAGCCGAGCATCGCCGCTGTCAACGGCGTCGCCGCCGGCGCCGGCCTGAACTTGGCCCTCGGCTGCGACCTCATCGTGGCGTCGGACCGCGCCCGGTTCTCCGAGATCTTCTCCAAGCGGGGGCTCAACGTCGACTTCGGCGGCTCGTGGCTGCTGCCCCGCCTCGTGGGGCTCCACAAGGCAAAGGAGCTGGTGTTCTTCGCCGAGGTGATCGACGCCGCTGAGGCCGAGCGCATCGGCATCGTGAACCGGGTCGTGCCCGCCGGCGAGCTCTCGAAGATCGTCGGCGAGATGGCGGCCCGGCTCGCCGCCCTGCCGCCCGTCCAGCTGGCGATCTCGAAGCGGTTGCTCAACCAGTCGTTCTCGGTGTCGATGGCCGAGGCCCTCGAGTTCGAGGACACGGCGCAGGCGATGAACTTCGCGTCGAAGGACACCGCCGAGGCGATGGTCGCGTTCTTCCAGAAGCGCGAGCCGAAGTTCGCGGGGGAGTAGCCGGCGCCTCATCGGGGCCACCACCAGCCCCGCCGGTGTTCCACCCACCCCTGGCGCTCGAGATCACGCAACGCGATCGTTACCGCTTCGGGCGTGAGCGCGGTGCGGCTCACCAGCTGGTCGACGCTGGCCGCTTCACCACCGCACGCCTCGAGGATGCGCGCGCCGTCGCCTCGAGGGACCGGTCGCGGCGGCGGCGCGCCCCAGCCCCGCCGCGAGCCCGGCGTCAGCCCGAGCGCGACAAGCACGTCGTCGGGATCGAGCAGCGGTTGGGCGCCGTCGGCGAGCAGCGCGTTGCAACCCTCGGCCGACGGGTTGCGGCGGGACCCGGGGACGACGAGGACCGGCCGTCCGTACTCGAGTCCGTAGTCGGCGGTGATGCGGGCACCACCACGCCGCGTCGCCTCCACGACCACGACGACGTCGGCGAGCGCGGCGATGATGCGGTTGCGGACCGGGAACCGAAAGCGGTTTGCACGCGCGCCGAACCCCGATTCGCTCAGGAGCGCACCTGCGCTGCGCACGCGTTCGAACAACACGACGTGGCGGCGCGGGTACACGACGTCGAGACCGGTCGCGACGACACCGACGACCCCGCCCCCAGCGTCGAGCGCGCCCACGTGGGCGGCGCCGTCGATGCCGATCGCGAGGCCGCTGACCACCGTGATACCGCACCGGGCGAGGAACGCGCCGAGGTCCCGCGCGTCCGCCAGGCCGTGCACCGACGCCGAGCGGGTCCCGACGATCGCCACCCGTGGCCGTCCGAGGACGTCCGGCGCCGCGCCCTCGACGAGTAGCACCGCGGGCCGGTCAGGGATCTCGTCGCCGATCGGGTAGTCGGCATCGCCCTCCCGCACCACGCCCGTGCCCCGACGGGCGAGCTCGGGAGCGAGGTCGAGCGCGCGGGCGGCGCTCGCCCAATTGCGGACGAGTGCCTCGCGCTCGTCCGTTCGGAACGGTGGCCCTCCCCGCGGCAGCGCGTCTCCACCCTTGCCGTCGCGCACGGCGGCCAGCGCGGCGTTGGGATCCGGCCACCGGTCGAGCACGGCGCGCAGGCGGCTGGGTCCCATGTCGGGAAGGCAGACGAGCGTCGCGGCCGCGACCTCGGTGAGGCCGAGCCGAGCTGGTGCCGCGCTCACGGGACGTCCTCGCGCAGCGACGCGGCCAGGGTGACGTGGCGGTCGGCGACGTCCGCGCTCCCGTCGAGGTCGGCCAGCGTGCGCGCGACTCGCCGCACACGGGCCGCGCCCCGGCCCGTCAACCCGTCACGATCCATCGCCCAGCGCCACGCGTCGGCGGCGTCGCCGGACAGAGGGATCACGCAGGAGAGCGCGCCCGCCGGAATATGTGCATTGCGCGACCACTGCCGGTGCGCGTAGCGGCGTCGTTGCCGTCCGACGGCGTCGACAACGCGCTCGCGGACCGCGGCCGACGACTCACCCGGACCGTCATCGGGCTCGGGCGGGTGTACTTCCAAGCGCAGATCGAAGCGGTCCAGCAGCGGCGGCGACAGCCGGCGGCGGTAGCGGGCGCGCTGCGTCTCGGTGCACTCGCAGGTCGGCCCACCCCGCCCGCACGGACAAGGGTTCGAGCACGCGACAAGGAGGACGTCGGCCGGGAACGCGACCGACATCGCCTGGCGCGAGATGCGGACCACGTGCTCCTCGAGCGGCTGACGGAGGGCGTCGAGCGCGTGGGGCGGGAACTCGCCCAGCTCGTCGAGGAACAACACGCCGCGATGCGCGAGGGTCACCTCTCCCGGCCGCACCCGAGCGGACCCTCCGCCGACGAGCGCGGTGGTCGAGGCCGTGTGATGAGGCGCCCGGAACGGGCGGTGCCGCGCGAGCCCGTGCTGGGGCGAATTTCCGGCGACCGAGTGGATGCGCGTGACCTCGAGCGCTTCGTCGGGGTCGAGGGGCGTCAGGATCGTCGGGAGCCGCCGCGCAAGCATGGTCTTGCCGGTACCCGGCGGGCCGGTGAGCAGCACGTGGTGCCAGCCGGCTGCCGCAACCTCGAGCGCGCGCCGCGCCCGGGGCAAGCCACGGACGTCCGCGAGATCGAGTGGCTCGTCGTCGAGCCCGGGCGCGGGCCCGGCGTCGCTCGGCGCGGGCACGTCGGGCCATTCCGCCTCACCTTTCAGGCACGCACGGAGCTCGGCGACGTTGCGCGCCGCGCGCACCTCGACCTCGTGCACGAGCGCGGCCTCGGCCACGTTGGCGGCGGGCACGACGACGGAGCCCACCCCGGCGCAGCGGAGCGCGTCCACGAGGGCGAGGACGCCCGGCACCGGACGCACCGACCCGTCGAGACCGAGCTCCCCGATGACGCCGACGTGGTCGAGGACGCCGTCGGCGAGCTCGCCGCTCGCCGCGAGCAGCCCGAGCGCGACCGCGAGCTCGAACCCGGCGCCGGTCTTGCGGACGCCGCCCGGCGCGAGGTTGACCGTGATGCGCTGGAGCGGGAACTCGAATTCCGACGACAGCAGCGCCGCCCGTACCCGCTCGCGCGACTCCCGGACGGCGGCGTCCGGCAGCCCCACCACCTGGTAGCTGGGCAGGCCGCTCGACACGTGGACCTCGACGGTCACCACGTGACCGTCGACGCCCGTGAGCGTGGCGCTGCGAACCGATGCGAGCACGGTGGACCTCCCGAGACGTTCGTCGGGGAGGGCCGTGACCGCGGCAACCTCGACGGTGCGATCACGCTACTCGGGGCGTATGACGGCTACGCCGATGCGCAGATGGCACGACTACGGCCGACACGTTGGTAACGTGCCTGCACGGGCGGAGGCGATGATTGAGGTGTGGTGTGACCTGGGCGGTCGACGAATTCGTCGCTTCCCTGGCAGGGGCGAGCGCGCACACTCGAGAGGCCTACGAGCGTGACGCTCGACAGTTCGTCGACTGGGCCGAGCGCGGGGGCTGCCGGTCGCCGGCCGAGATCGACCACGCCACGCTGCGTCGCTACCTCGCGTTCCTCACGACCCGGAAGCTCGCCCGCCGTTCGATCGCGCGCAAGGCGGCTGCCCTCCGGGCTTACCTGCGCTACCTCCATCGTCACGGCGTGATCGCGGCGGATCCCGGTCGGTCGCTCCGAGCGCCGAAAGGTGAGGCGCGGCTTCCGCGCGTCCCACGCCAAGCCGAAGCCGTCGCGCTGCTCGACCGCGCCGAGGCCGCCGACCTCGACACCGACGACGCCGCCGCTGCGGCGCTGGCGTGGCGGGACCTCGCGGTCCTCGAGGTCCTTTACGGCGCCGGCTTGCGCGTCAGCGAGTGCTGCGGGCTCACGCTCGAGTCGGTTGACGCTGGCCGCGGGCTCGTCACCGTGCTCGGCAAAGGCGCCAAGGTGCGCCGCGTCCCCCTGGGCGAGCCGGCGCTGGCCGCCATCCGTGGGTACGTCACGCACGGGCGACCCGAGCTCGTGACGGAGCGGACGCCGCCCGACGCACTGTTCCTCAACACGCGCGGCCGGCGGCTCACGACCCGCGACGCGCGGCGCATCGTCGGAAACCACCCGCTGGAGGACGGCCAGTCCCTCCATCCGCACGCCCTTCGCCATGCATACGCCACGCACCTGCTCGAGCAGGGCGCGGACCTGCGCGCGGTCCAGGAGCTGCTCGGTCACTCCGACCTCAACACCACGCAGATCTACACGCACCTCACTCGCGAGCGCCTCCGCGCGGTCTACGACGCGACCCATCCTCGTGCCTGAAACCCCCGGCGACGTCGTCGCCGTCCTCTGGGTTGATTACAAGGAGCACGGGACGCCTGAGGCGCGCGAGCGTCTGATCCTCCACTACGCGCCGCTGGTCAAGTTCGTCGCCGGCCGCGTCGCGTCGGGCCTTCCCCAGAGCATCGACCAGGCCGACCTCGTGAGCTACGGGATCTTCGGTCTCATCGACGCGATCGAGAAGTTCGACCTGTCGCGCGGGTTCAAGTTCGAGACGTACGCCATCTCGCGTGTCAAGGGCGCAATCATCGACGAGCTCCGTTCGATCGATTGGGTACCACGATCGGTCCGCGCCAAGGCGCGGGCCATCGAGCGCGCCTACTCCAAGCTCGAGAACGAGCTGCGCCGGACGCCGGACGACAACGAGCTCGCCAACGAGCTCGGCATGACCGAGCGCGAGCTGAGCAGCGCGTTGTCGCAGATCTCGTTCGTCGGCCTCGTGGCGCTGGACGAGATCCTGGCCGCGGGGGGCGAGCGTCCGGGCAGGTCGACGATGGGCGACACCGTTACGGACCCCCTCGACGACCCGGTGGAGGCATTCGAGGTCGACGAGATGCGGCTGCTCCTCGCCGACGCGATCAACCGCGTCCCGGATCGCGAGCGGCTGGTGCTCACGCTCTACTACTACGAGGGGCTCACGCTCTCGGAGATCGGCGACGTCCTCGGCGTGACGGAGAGCCGCATCTGCCAGATCCACACGAAAGCCATCCTCCAGCTGCGAGCGCGGCTCGGCGCGCCCGAGCACGGCCGCGTGCGGTGACGCCCGTATTGTCGCCGTCGCAGGCTCCGGCTCTGCAGCGACGGTCGGCAAAGCCGGCGTCGCCGCGGGCCTTTTCATCGTCATAGGCGCCCGGTACGATCCCGCGCGTCACGTCGAGCCCGGCTCCGTGACGGCTTCCCCGGCGCTTCCCCGTGCCGTGCCGCGCTCGACCATCGGGGGAGCCCATGCGACTCCATCATCCGCGCCGCGAGGCGATCGTCTGCCTCGCCGCGTGCCTGGCCGCCACGTCCTTCTTGCTCGCGCGCGACGCGGGCTGGGCGCCCGCCGCGCCACCGACGAGCTGCGGGACGTGGCTGCCGCCCGTCGACGGGCCGGTGGTCCGGCCCTTCCAGGCCCCGGCGTTCGCGTACGGCCCGGGCCATCGCGGCATCGATCTCGCGGCGCCGCCCGGTACGCCCGTCCGCGCCGCCGGCGACGGCGTCGTGTCGTTCGCGGGGTCGGTCGCCGGCTCCCTGCACGTCGTCGTCGCCCACGACGGCGGCTTGCGCACGACCTACGCGTTCCTCGCCGGCGCCACAGTGCGCACCGGAGAACGCGTCACCCGAGGGCAGATGGTCGGCACGGTTGGTGGCGCCGGGCCCGAGCACGAGCCCGGCGCGCTCCACTTCGGGCTGCGCCTGGGCGACCGGTACCTCGACCCGCAGCGGCTGTTCGAGGTGTGCGACCTAACCAAGCTGGTCCGGCTCGTGCCCGCCGACGAGATACCGGCCGAGCCCTGGGACGCCCGCGGTCCGGCCGTCGGCTCGCTGTCCTCGGGTGGCTCCGGTGTCCGCGACGCGGCGGGAGACCTTGCCGGTGCGTTCGGGACAACCGTGGGCGCCGCCGCTGACGCCGGTCGCTCGGGATGGAACGCGATGAGCACCGTCGGCGGGATCGCGGCGTCCGGCGCCCGCACGCTGGCCAGCTACGGGCACGTGGCTGCCCGCGAGATCGCGGGCGTGGCCGGCGTCGCTTTGTCGCGCTCTCCTGTCGGGATCGTGGCGGGGGTCGCGGCCGACCTCGCCGTCGGAACGACGGAATGGTGGCGGCATCGGCAGGACTGCGCGGACGACAGCCCGCCGGCCGACGGCAGCGGGGGCTCGGGCCACCTCCTCATGGCGGTGGGTGGGCTCGACAGCGCCGGCGCGCCCGGTGATCCGACGTTCGCGCTCGATACGCGCGCACTCGGCTATCGCGACGACGAGGTCGCCTTCTTCTCGTATGCCCCCGATGGCGGCGCGTACCGCGCGTCGCAGACCCGCGGTGACCTGCACGAAGCGGGGCGTCGCCTCGCCGAGCAGTTGAAACGCTCACAGCGCGAGCATCCCGGGCGCGAGGTCGACCTCGTCGCCCACTCGCAGGGCGGCGTCGTCGTCGACGTGTTCCTGCAGGACTTCTACGACGCGGGGGACCCCGAGTACCCGCCGATCGGGACGGTCGTCACGCTGTCGGCTCCACACGAGGGCGCGCCGCTGGCGACGTCCGCGGCCGACTGGCGGGAGAGCCCGGTGGGAAGGCGCGTCATCGACGCGGCCGACGAGCACAGCCCGTTCCCGCCGTCCGACGCGCCGTCGGTCCGTCAGCTCGACGAGCAGTCGTCGTTCCTGCACGAGCTGTGGGCCCACCGCCTGCCGGAGCACGTCGACTTCACGACGATCGGCGCCACCGACGACGTGCTCGTGCCTGCAACGCAGGTCGACGTGCCCGACGCGACCAAAGTCGTGGTCAACGTCGGCGGCACCCCCCTCGGCGACCACACGAACATCCCGCGTGACCCGAACGCTCTCCGCGTGGTGCGCGCCGCGCTCGAGGGGCGGGCACCGCCGTGCGTGGGAGTAGTCGAGGCGCTGCGCGGCGTCGTCGTTCCGACGATCATCTCGAGGATCGAGCACATGGCGGGCGACGTGCCGGTGGTGTCGCGGTGAGCTCCCGCCGGTTGCACGCCGGCGTGGCGGCAGCGATCGTGGCGGTGCTCCTCACCGGCTGCGCGGCAGTGGCGTCGGGCAACGGGCGTCGAGCAGGGTCCGGGCGGAGCGCGACGTGGACAGCACCCGCGGACTGGCCGTTCTCGCTCACGGTCGACGCCGACGACGCCGTCGTCACTGTCAGCCGAAACCGCGTCGTCGCGCTCGCTACCGCCCGCGGCCGCGAGCGTTGGCACGCCGACGTGGCCCACGTGACGCGCTACGAGCCCGCCCTCGACGCTCACACGGTGCTCGTCAGCGCCGACGACAGGTTCGTGGCCCTCGAGCGCGGGACCGGCGCGCCGCGCTGGGAGGCGCCGGTGGGCGAGCGCGCCGGCGGCGCGGCGCTGACGCGCGTCGGCTTCGAACCGATCGCCCTCGTGACCACGGAGCGCGGCTTGCTTGCGGCCCTCGATGGCGAGCACGGCCGGCCGCGCTGGTCCGTGCAGCTCCCCGGGGACATCTCCGCCGCACCGGCCGTCGATGCCGGCGCCGGCGTCGCCGCCGTCCGGTGGCACGCCGACGAAGGCCGCATGGTGGTCCTCGACCTCGCCACCGGGGCCCAGCGGTGGGAGGCAGTCACCGAGCCCGGAACGACCGCCCCGGTCATCCACCGAGGTCAGGTCGTGCTGGGCGAGGGAAACGGCAACTTCGAGGCCCGGGTCGTCGCCCGCGACCTCCTGACCGGCGCCGAGCGGTGGTCGGTCCCGGCCCCGGCGTCGTTCGAGTCGGGTGTCGTGCCCGGCGCCCACGGCGACGACATCGCCGTGTCCGACCACTTCGGGAATGTCACCCTCGTCGACGCAACCAGCGGCACGGCGCGGTGGCAGACCTCGATCCACGAGCCGATCCTCGACACCCGGATGCTCCTCTCGGCGCACGCGGTCGTGCTCGCGACCTACGGCGGCAAGATTGTGATCCTCGACCGGGGCTCGGGCCGGATCGTCCGGCGTGTCGATCCCGCCGGGTTCCCGGTCGGCATCGGCCTGAGCCGCGGCCGGCTGATCTTCGCGGTCCGTCTCGCCCGGCCCGACCGGGTCGAGGCCGAAGGGCTGCCCTGATGGAGCCGCCGCGGCGACGGCGGCTTTGCTGACCGTCGTCGCAGGAGCCGGAGCCCGAGACGGCGACCGGAAGGGCCCTACACTGAAGGCCACTCGGGCTCCGGTCCGAGAATTCGCACGCCCGCACCCCAAGGTCGCTCCGTCTGACGACGGGCGCAGCGGGCGGAAGTCAAAACCGAGGGAGAGACCCGTGGCTGTCGTCACCATGAAGCAGCTGCTGGAGGCCGGCGTCCATTTCGGCCACCAGACGCGCCGTTGGAACCCGAAGATGCGCCGTTTCATCTTCGGCGAGCGCAACGGCATCTACATCATCGATCTGCAGCAGACGCTCGAGCGGATCGACGCTGCGTACCGGTTCATCCGTAGCACCGTCGAGAACGGCGGGACGGTCCTGTTCGTCGGGACCAAAAAGCAGGCGCAGGAGCCGGTCCAGGAGCAGGCGCAGCGCAGCGGCATGCCCTACGTCAACTACCGGTGGCTGGGCGGCTCGTTGACGAACTTCCAGACCGTCCACTCCAGGGTCACGCAGCTCCGCGAGCTCGAGCGCGTCGTCCAATCCGGCGAGACCGCGGCCATGCCGAAGAAGGAAGCGCTCAAGATCACTCGTGACCTCACGAAGCTGCAGCGGAACCTGGGCGGTATCCGCAGTCTCGAGAAGCTCCCCAGCGCCATCTTCGTGATCGACACGAAGAAGGAGCACATCGCGGTCACCGAGGCCAACCGGCTCGGCATCCCCGTCGTCGCGGTCGTCGACACCAACTGTGATCCCGATGTCATCGATTACGTGATCCCCGGCAACGACGACGCCATCCGCTCCGCCACGCTCATGAGCCGCATCGTCGCCGACGCCGTCGAGGAGGGCCGCGTGCTCGCCGAGCGGAAGGGCGTGAAGCCGGGCGGCACGGCGGAGGACGAGCCGCCCCCGCCCGACCCGGAGGAGCAGCGTCGGAAGGCTGACGAGCAACGGCGCGCCCGGGGCGAGGCGGTCAAGGCGCAACAGGAGCGCGAGGCGCGCCTCCGGGAGACGGCGAGGAAGCCGCCGCCGCCCCCGCCGGATGGCGCCGCCGATGGGTCGTCCGAGACGACCCCGGAGAGCGCGTCGCCCGTCGAGGCGTCCGCCACCGAGGGAGGAACGTCCGATGGCTGAGATCTCGGCCAAGGACATCGCCGCGCTGCGGAAGCAGACGGGCGCGGGGGTGCTCGACTGCAGGACGGCCCTGGAGGAGTCGAACGGCGACCTGGAGGCGGCCAAGGACTGGCTGCGGACCCAAGGGCTCGCCGGGGCGGCCAAGCGCGCCGGCCGCGCCGCGCAAGACGGCGCGGTGGACGTGCTGGTCGAGGGCGCGACGGGCGCCGTGGTCGAGCTCACCTGCGAGACCGACTTCGTCGCCAAGGGCGACGAGTTCCGCGACACCGTCGCCGCGCTCACGAAGCTCGTCGCCGACCACGGCGACCCCGACCTCGAGAGTCAGCCGTTCGACGGCGGGACCGTCGGCGAAGCCATCAAGCAGCTCGGCGCCAAGGTCGGCGAGAACGTCGAGCTCGGACGAGTCGCGCGCTACGAGACCGACGACGGCATCGTCGACGGCTACAAGCACATCCAGAGTGACCGCGGAAACATCGGCGTGCTCGTCGAGCTCGGCGGAGTCGACGCGGCCGACCCGAAGGCCCGGGAGGTCGCGCACGACGTCGCGCTCCACGTCGCGTCGGCTGCGCCTCAATACGTCACGCGCGACGATGTGCCCGCCGACGTGGTGGACAAGGAGCGAGCCGTGCTCGAGGAGCTGACCCGCAACGAGGGGAAACCCGAGCAGGCGATCCCGAAGATCGTCGAAGGCCGGCTCAACGGTTTCTACAAGACGACCGTCCTCGTCGAGCAGTCGTTCATCCGCGAGCCGAAGACGACGGTCGGCAAGCTGCTCGGTGAGCTCGGCAGGGACGCGGTCGTCCGACGGTTCGTGCGGATCCAGGTCGGCGAAGAGTAAGGAGACGCGTGGGCGAGCCGTCCCGGTACGACCGGGTGGTGCTGAAGCTCTCGGGCGAGGTGTTCGCCGACACGTCCACGGGCTCCGGCATCGACCGCGCCGTGGTCCAGCGCATCGCCGAGGAGGTCGCGGTCTCCCATGCCGAGCTCGGCGTCGAGATCGCAATCGTCGTCGGCGGCGGGAACATCTTCCGAGGCATGCCCGGCGCCGACCGCGGCATGGACCGCGCCCGCGCCGACTACATGGGCATGCTGGCGACGGTCATCAACGCGCTCGCGTTGCAGGACGCGCTCGAGGCGGTCGACCAGCCGACGCGGGTCCAGACCGCGATCGCCATGGCTCAGATCGCCGAGCCGTACATCCCGCGCCGCGCCATCCGGCATCTCGAGAAGGGGCGGGTCGTCGTGTTCGCCGCCGGTACCGGCAACCCGTACTTCACGACCGACACCACCGCCGCGCTGCGGGCGGCCGAGATCGGCGCCGCCGCGATCCTCAAGGGCACCCACTCCGGCGTCGACGGCGTCTACAGCGCCGACCCGCGCCTCGATCCCGCGGCCGTGAAGCTCGAGCACGTCAGCCACTTCGAGGTGCTGAACCGGCGCCTGCAGGTCATGGACTCGACCGCGATCACCTTCTGCATGGACAACCAGCTGCCGATCATCGTCTTCGACGTGAGCGCGCCCGGGAACATTCACCGGGCTTTGGTCGGGGAGCACATCGGGACGCTGGTCAGCTCGGCGGAGACACGATGAGGTGCGGCAACGGCGGCTTTGCCGGCCGTCGCCGCAGAGCCGGAGCTTGCGACGGCGCCAAGGAGGGGACGTGAGTGACGACGGCGACGAGATGCGCACGCTCGTGCTCGACGAGTGCAGCGACAAGATGCGCAAGGCGGTCGGGCACCTGCAGGAGGAGTTCGCCGGCATCCGCACGGGTCGAGCCACGCCCGGTCTCGTCGAGAAGCTGAAGGTCGACTACTACGGCCAGGAGACCCCGCTCCAGCAGCTGGCCGGGTTCAGCGTTCCCGAGCCGCGCCTGCTCGTCATCTCGCCTTACGACAAGGGTTCGATGGCGGCGATCGAGAAGGCGATCCAAGCCAGCGACCTCGGTATCAACCCGTCGAACGACGGGCAGGTCGTGCGCCTGGCCTTCCCCGCCCTGACCGAGGACCGCCGCCGCGAGCTCGTCAAAGTCGTGAAGCACCGGGCCGAGGAGGCCCGGGTCGCAGTGCGCAACATCCGGCGGCAGGCCCGCCACGAGCTCGAGGCGCTCGAGAAGGACGGCGACATCTCGAAGAACGATCTCGATCGCGCCGAGAAGGACCTCGAGAAGCGCACGCACACGACAATCGAGGCGATCGACGAGATGCTGCATCACAAGGAGCAAGAGCTGCTGGAGGTCTAATCGCGGCTCCGCCGCGAAACCCCAGGTCACGGTGACGCGGGCGACGAGTGTCGACAACCTCGCCGAGACCAGCGTCTAGCCTGGGAACGGGCCGGAAGGGGGTGTCGTGTCCGACTGGCGTGACGATCACGAGCGGGATCCGCTCGATTTCCAAGACGAAGAGCCTTTGCCTCGCGGCGAGGGCGAGGGCGTGCGCGTCCTCGGGCCCGACCAGGCCGAGCCCCCGCCCGCGCCTCGTCGCGGCCGGCGTGCCGTCGACGACTCCGAGGAGTTCTGGGGCGAGCGCGCGACCGACTTCGAGCTCGGCGAAGACGCCACGTGGTCGGCCTCGGGGGAGGGCCTCACCGAGCCCGAGCCGCGCCGACGCTCACGGCGTTCCCGGCGGGCCGCCCGACGGGCCGCAGGCGGCACCCCGCCGCCCGCGTCGACGCCGCCGGCCCAGCCGCGGCCCGACGTCAGCGGGCCCGTCGAGCTCCCGCACTGGACCGAGCCCCCCACGGGCGAGGTGCCGACCGTCATCTCCGGCGAGCAGCCTGCGACCCCAGCCGATGACGACCTCGACCGCTGGGCGTCGGCGAGCGGCCAGACGCCCCGCTACCGCGTCGAGGACAGCGACTGGGCCGAGGGCGACTTCTCGAACCCCGAGTTGCTGAAGGACGACTCGCTCGCGCTCGGCGCGCTGAACGACCGCGATGCCCCGGTCGCAGACGACGACGAAGCGTTCGAGGAGGAGGTCGCCGCCCGCCGCCGAGGCGGTCCCTCGAAGCGCAGGCCCCGTCCCGACCGTCGCGGCACCCTCGAGGAGGAGCACCCCGCTTCCGCCGAGGAGGAGTCGGGGGCACCTGCCGACCTCATGACTCGCGTCCTCACCGGCGTCGCGATCGCGGTCGTCGCGCTCATCATGCTGAAGCTCGGGCGCGGGCCGGCCACCTTCTTGATCGCGGTGATCGTCGGCGTCGCCGCGTTCGAGATGTACGACGCGTTCCGGCGTGCCGGTTATCACCCGGCGACCGTGATCGGGCTGCTCGGGTGCCTGTCCATCGTCGGCATCGCCTACAAGCGGGGGCTCGCCGCGTTCCCGCTGGTGACGGTCCTGGTCGTCGCGTTCACCATGCTCTGGTACATGGCCGAGGTCGTGAAGGCCCGCCCGATCGTCAACATCGGGATCACCGTGTTCGGGTTCGTCTACATCGGCATCTTCGGCGCGTTTGCGGGCCTGCTGCTGAGCGCGCCCGACGGCACGGGTCTCATTATCGGGCTTGCGATCTGCGCGATCGGCTACGACGTGTTCGGCTACTTCATCGGCACGCAGTTCGGCCGCAGCCGAATGTCGCCGCGCCTCTCACCGAACAAGACCTGGGAAGGCCTGTTCGGCGGGATGGTCGCGTCGATCATTCTCGGCGGGATCGTCGGGAAGGTGCTCGCGCCCTGGGACGGCAAGATCAGCCACGGCATCGCGCTCGGGTTGGTCGTCGCCATCGTCGCCCCGATCGGTGACCTGTGCGAGTCGATGATCAAGCGTGACCTCGGCCTGAAGGATCTCGGCACGCTCCTGCCCGGGCACGGCGGCGTCCTCGACCGCTTCGACGCGATGCTGTTCTGCCTCCCGGCCGTCTACTACCTGGCCATTCAGCTCAAGATCGGATGAGCCGAGCGACGACGAACGTCGTCCTGCTCGGATCGACGGGGTCCATCGGGACGCAGGCGCTCGACGTCATCTCGTCGCACCGAGATCGGTACGGCGTCGTGGCGCTGGCCGCCGGTCGCAACGAGGAGCTGCTCGCGCAGCAAGCAGCGGAGTTCGGGGTGACGCCCGACCGGGCCCGCATCGGCCTCGACGCGCCCGACACGCTCGCCGAGCTCGCGGCGCTGCCCGAAGCCGACGTCGTCCTCAACGCCGTCGTCGGCTTCGCGGGGTTGCCCGCCACGCTGTCCGCGCTCGAGCACGGCAAGCGGCTGGCGCTGGCGAACAAGGAGAGCCTTATCGCCGGCGGCCCCGTCGTCGCCAAGGTGCGCGGGCGGGGCGGGGGCGAGATCATCCCCGTCGACTCCGAGCACTCCGCCGTGTACCAGGCGCTGCGCGCCGGCGCCGCGCACGAGGTGCGGCGCGTGCTGCTCACCGCCAGCGGCGGTCCGTTCCGGGGCAAGTCGCGGGCCGAGCTCGAGCGCGTGACCGTCGCCGACGCGCTGCAACACCCGACGTGGAGCATGGGTGCCAAGATCACCATCGACTCGTCGACACTGATGAACAAGGGCCTCGAGGTCATCGAGGCGCACGAGCTGTTCGGCGTCGACTTCGACCGCGTCGACGTCGTCGTGCACCCGCAGTCGATCGTGCACGGCATGGTCGAGTTCACCGACGGTGCGACCATCGCCCAGCTGTCCCGGCCCGACATGCGGCTCCCGATCGGGTTGGCGCTCGGGGCACCCGACCGCCTCGACGAGCCGTTCGGGCCCATCGACTGGAGTCAGCTCGGCACGCTCACGTTCGAGCCGCCCGACCTCGAGGCGTTCCCGTGCCTCGGGCTGGCGTACCGGGCCGGCCGCGCCGGCGGCGGGGCGCCGGCCACCCTGAGCGCCGCCAACGAGGTCGCGGTGGAGGCCTTCCTGGGCGGCCGGATCCCGTGGCTGGGTATCGCCGCCGTGGTGGAGGACGTCATGGGGCGGGGCACCGGGAACGTCGAGGAGGTCGCCGACGTTCTCGAAGCTGACCGGGTCGCGCGCGAGCGCGCCCGGGAAGCGGTGGAACGGAGAAGCGCAGCGTGAAGGACCCCTTGGAAGAGGCCGGCGCGGATGTCACGCGCCGCGGCGCGGGCATCTCGCTCCTGATCGTCCTGCTCGGCCTCG
>JBKPDN010000349.1:0-4500 GCA_046727875.1 Actinomycetota bacterium
CCTTCGCTCCGTTCCCCGAGGAGGTGAACCGGCGGCTCACGACGCAGCTCGCGGCGCTTCATCTCGTGCCCACCCCTGCCGCCAAGCGGAACCTCATCCGTGAGAACGTGCCCGAGGAGCAGATCGTCCTCACCGGGAACACGGTCGTGGACGCCGTCCGGTGGGTACAGCAACAAAGCACCAGCACTCGGGGACCGATCGTCGATGCGTTGGATCATGATCCTCGCCGGGTGATCGTGGTGACAGCGCACCGCCGAGAGTCCTGGGGGCCAGCCCTGGAACGATTGGCGAAGGCGCTGGTCGAGATCGCCCGCCGCGAGCCCGACGTGATCATCGTGTTCCCGGTGCATCGCAACCCGATTGTGCGCGACGTCTTCGCGCCCGCGCTACGCGACGTCGAGAACATCTGGATGACCGAACCCCTCGACTACACGAGCTTTATCGCGCTGATGCAACGCGCACACCTGATACTGACCGACAGCGGCGGGATCCAAGAAGAAGCAGCGACGCTCGGGAAGCCGCTGCTGATCCTACGAGAGACGACCGAGCGTCCCGAGGCGCTCCACCACGGAGTCATGGACGTCATCGGTACCGACCCGAGCTTCCTCTGCACTGCGGTGACGCGACTGCTCCAGGACTCAGCGGCCTACCGACAGATGGCTCGTCCCGTCGACTGTTACGGGGACGGCCACGCAGCCCGACGTACCCTCGCCGCGCTGCGCCACTTCTTCGGTAACGGGCCCGCCGCTGATGAGTTCGCGATCAACTGCCGAACCAGCGGTGCGACATCACCGTCGCTCCTAATGACGACGTATGCGACCCACCGGCGCGGACTACGCGGTCGCCCGTCGCGATGACGAGCTGAGCTCACGGCCGGACTTCGTCCCTGCACGGCCTGCTTTGCCAGTGGGGGTCGTGCGTTCGAGCCCATCGTCTCCATCCGAAGAAGGTCAGGACGCTATCGCTGTGCGGCAAGTGTCCATCTATAGGGCCTTTGGTACGGTTTGGCGGCGGGGGCACGTCGCTTCCTGGTGATCCTCGCGATCATCGCGGCGGCGGGGTTCGCCGGCCGAGCCCTGTACATCCTGACGATCACGCGCCACGAGACCGGCTTCTACGACCGCGCCTACTACAAGAGTCAGGCCGAGCAGCTCGCCGACGGCAAGGGCTTTACGAGCTCCGGGGTATTCGGGCCGCGAGGCGCGCCGGACGCCCTCCACCCGCCGCTGACCGGGCTGACGCTCGCCCCCGTGGCCTGGCTCACTCGTCACAACGAGCTCGCCTATCGCTTCACCGTGGCGCTGGCGGGTATCGGCGTCGTCATCCTGATCGGGCTCATCGCCCGCGATATCGCGGGCTGGCGCGCGGGGCTGATCGCCGCCGGTCTCGCCGCCGTCTACCCGAACCTGTGGATGAACGATGGTCTCATCATGTCGGAGACCTTCGCCGCGCTCGGCACCGCCGCGTCCGTCTTTTGCACGTACCGGCTGCTCCGCGTTCCGACCTGGCGCAACGCCGCTGGGGCGGGCGTGGCGTGCGCGCTCGCGATGCTGAGCCGCTCAGAGCTCGTTCTCCTTGTACCGCTGATGGTCGTGCCCGCCGCACTGACGATTCGGGGGGTGCGACGAGATCGGCGGTTGCGGTTCATTGGCGTGGCCGTGGCCGCGTCCCTGCTCGTGGTGGCGCCATGGATCACGTTCAATCTGACGCGGTTCGACACGCCGGTGTACTTGGCGTCCGGTGACACCGGCGTGCTACTCGGCGCCAACTGCGCGGAGACCTACTCCGGGCCAATGCTCGGGTCGTGGCTCGGCGTCTGCACCTTCAGCAACTACCGCAACCACGCCGGCGGACCACCCCGCCTGGACACCCGCAGTCACGCCTTCGACTACATCCGGGACCATCTCGACCGCGTCCCGGTCGTGGTGGCCGCGCGCGTCGGCCGCGTGTGGGGCGTCTACCGCGTCTTCCAGATGGCCCACGACAACACCACCGAGGGCCGGCCGTACGCGGCGTCGTTGGCCGGGTGGGCGATGTACTTGCTGCTCGTGATGCTGGCGGTCCCGGGCGCACTACTGCTGCGACGTCGCCGAATCTCCCTGATCCCGCTGCTGGGACCGATCGCTGTCGTGACGCTCAGCGCCGCCCTGTTCTACGGGCTGCCCCGCTTCCGCGCGCCCGCTGAGATCTCGATCGTTGTCCTCGCGGCAGTCGCTCTCGACGGTCTCACCCAGAGGGCGCAAGGTCAGCGATCGCAGGCCGAGGCCGAAGCCGCGATCACATGGGTCGACGTGGCTGCTCCCGGTCACGAGGCGCAGGTCCGCCGAGCTTGAAGCACGGCCTGCCTTCAGCGGCGCGTTGCCGCCCGGACCATCGACATCAGGCGCTTGCGTTCGGTCTTGGTCTCGACGCGGACCCTGTCGAAGTCGGAGTCGATACGGACGTCGCAGTAGAGCCCGGTCGGGTCCTCGTGGAAATGCAGGAATGCGCGGGAACCGCGGTAGAAGACGCCGCGCTTCTTCTCCGTGAGGCCGTCCACGCGACGCAAGTCACGCAGCAGGTCGTCGAGATCGTCGAGCCCTGCCGCGCTGACGTGCTTCACGGGCTGATCATGCCGGGTCGTGTCTCGAGTCGCTACCCGCTCCGTACCGGGCGCCGGCCCCGCCGTCCCGGCCGCCAGTCCCGCCAGCTCGCGAGCGCGTAGGCGAGCGCGAGTGCGCTCCATGCGCCGACGGCGTCGAGGAAGTAGTGGTTCGCGGTCACGACCGTCGCGAATATGACCAGCGCCGGGTACGACGCCAGCAGCAGCCGGGCCCACGGGCGCCGAACGAGCGGCCACAACGCGAACACGGCCCAGGTGGCCCACGCGATGTGGATGCTCGGCATCGCGGCGTACAGGATCCCGGTCTCCCGGGCGTGCGGGACGGGCTTGCCGATCGTGAAGTAGGTCAGCCGGGTGTCGACGAACCCGAAGCTGGACGGCAGGAGGCGCGGCGGCATCAGCGGATAGAGCCAGTAGCCGACCAGGGCGAGCACCAGGATCCATAGGAACGTGTTGCGCCAGCGCACGTACCGCGCGGGATCGAAGTGGTACAGCGCGACCAGGGTGACGATCGGCGCGACGAAGTGGATGCTCCCGTAGAAGAGGTTCCAGAAGCCGATGAACCACCGGTAGGGCAGGAACCACTCCTGGATCGTCCGCTCGTGATTGATGCCGAACCGCTGCTGCCAGTCGATGATCTGCTCCGCGTTCCGGAGGGCTCGGGATCGGGGCGCGTCCACGAGGTCCCGGGCCCAGCCGTAGAGCGGGTACAGCAACAGGACGATCGCCGCCGCCTCGAGCGCCCATCCGCCGCGGATGCGCTTGCTGCGCGGCCCGGGCGGGCGGCGGGCGGCGGCCATGACCCACTTCAGCGGCTTGCCTCGGATTGGGCAACCCGGCCCGCGCCGCCCGGGGCGCGTAGCCCGAACGGACTAGCCTGCCCGGGCGCCCGAAAACGGCCAGATCGGGCCATGTTCTCGGGGCCGGCCTGGTCACACAATCGGGTGTCACTCACCCCTTCGGGTGAGAGTGCGCGCGCCGAGCGAGCGGAGATCACGAGTCACCTTCGGACGGGGAGCCGCATGACCACGACGGCGACGGGGACCGCACGGCGCCTGCGGCTCTGGCTCGGCCTCGCCATCTCGGTCGGCGTGGCCTTCGCGCCCGGCCTGACGCGTGCCGAGGCCCTGACCCTGAGCGGGGCTGGGTTGACGTACGTCCTCGGCGCGACGCTGTTCGACGCCATCGCGGCGCGGCGGCGTGGCTTCCCGGCGCGCATCCTCACGCCGTTCCTCGGGCTGGTCGTCATCGAGGTGGTCATCATCACGGCACCGCGCGCGCTCGCGGCCGGGCTGGTGCTCTTCCTGCTCCTCGTGACGTTCTCGACCTACGTCGGCGGGCTCCGACGCGGCCTCTACTTGTCGGCGGTGGTCGTGCCGTTCGCGGTGGTGGCCAACGTGCTTGCGTCGGAGCCCGAACGGCTGGACACGTCGACGCTGGCGACCTTCGCCCTTCTCGTGCCCTTCGTCGCCCTCGCCACCGGTCGCCTGACGGCGGAGCGGCGCCGCACGACGGTCGCGCTGGCGCGACTGCACGACGCGCTCGACGCCGCCGAGGCCCAACCCGATCTCGAGACCACGCTGGATTCGATCGCGATATCGGTGGGGCATTCGGTCGGCGCCACCGTCGTCGGCGTGGTCCTGCGCGACCGTGACCGCGTCACCGTGGCGCACTGGACCACCGTGCCGTCCGGCCTCACTCCCGCCGACGCCGTGCGTTTCACCCGAGCCGAGCTCGAGCTCGGTCCCGAGAGCCCACTGGGTGCAGGGCTGCTCGACCGCCGGCCGTTGATCGTCCCCGACCTCGACGACGATCCCCGGTTCGGCGCATGGTCGAGCCCGTGGGAGCGGGTGGTGCGGGAGCTCGGCTGCCGGTCGATCGTGCTGGTGCCGTTGCGG
>JBKPDN010000350.1:0-18696 GCA_046727875.1 Actinomycetota bacterium
GTTTTCCCCCTCGAAGCGTGGCGTGCCCCGGCGGAAGTCGCCGCGCCCGAGCTCGTCCGTGCTGTTCACCTTTCCGGTGAGGAACCCGCGCCCGAGCGGGCTGTACGGGACGATCCCGACGCCGAGCTCGCGGGCCGCCGGTAATGCGTCCTCCTCGATGTCGCGACTCCAGAGCGACCACTCGCTCTGGAGCGCGCTGATCGGGTGGACAGCGTGCGCGCGCCGGATCGTGTCGGCAGCCGCTTCCGACAGGCCCAAGTGGCGCACCTTGCCCGCCGCGACGAGCTCGGCCATGGCGCCCACGGTGTCCTCGATCGGCACGTTGGGGTCCGCGCGGTGCTGGTAGTAGAGGTCGATGTGGTCGATGCCGAGCCGCTCCAGCGACGCGTCGCAGGCGCTCCGCACGTACTCCGGCCGGCCGTTGATGGCGCGTTGGCTCCTGTCGTCGGCCCGGCGGACGATCCCGAACTTCGTTGCCAGCACGATGTCGTCGCGGCGACCGGCGATGGCCCGCCCGACGAGCTGCTCGTTGTGCCCGAGGCCGTATACGTCGGCGGTGTCGAGGAAGTTGAGGCCGAGCTCGAGCGCGCGGTGGATGGTCGCGACGCCCTCGTCGTCGTCGGCGGGGCCATACACCCCGCTCATGCTCATGCACCCGAGGCCCTGTGCCGAGACCTCGAGGCCCTGACCAAGAGAACGCGTCGCGACCGTCATGCGTCGGAAGCTACCCGACAAATCGCGGCATCGAATCCGCCGTACCCGGGATACTCAGGTCGTGGCGGACGCGCACCGCAAGACGGTTCGGGAGGGGTACGACACGATCGCCCGGCAGTATCTCGACGAGCGCGTCACGGGCGGAGACATGAGGCTGCTCCCCGAGCTCGTGTCCCGCCTGGCTTCCGACGACCGTGTGCTCGATGCGGGGTGCGGCGCCGGCGTGCCGGTCATGCCCCAGCTCGTCGGCGCCGGCCTGCACCCGGTCGGCCTCGATCTCTCGAGCAGCCAGCTCGGGCTGGCGAGGTCCCTTGTCGGCGGCGTCGACCTCGTCCAAGCCGACTTGGCTGCCCTGCCGTTCCGGAAGGGCAGCTTCGCCGGCGCCGTCTCCTTCTACTCCGTGATCCACGTGCCGCGTTCCGATCACCCGACCGTGTTTTCGGAGTTCCGGCGGGTGCTGCACCCCGGGGGTGTCGCCCTCGTCTGTCTCGGCGCCGGCGACTTGCCCGAGGACGACGACGCCGAGAGCTGGCTCGGCACCCGCATGTTCTGGAGTCACTTCGACGCTCGGACCAACCTCGAGCTGCTTGCCGACGTGGGGTTCGAGGTCCTTCGCCACGAGATCGTCCCCGACCCTATGAGCCACGGCCGTCACCTGTTCGCGCTCGTGCGACGGCCGTGAGCTCGTCCCGTCGCGGACGCGACGTAGCGTGAACGCCTGGAGGAGGTCGGCGATGGGGAAGACCCACGCGTTCGTGTTCGAGAAGGTGGCCGTGCTCGTCGCTCCGTGGCGCGAGCCGATGGAGCCGCCGGAGCGCGGCGCCAGGGTCGAGGTGCGCCTGCTCGCCGACGAGCCCAGACGGGGGTCGCACTCGGCGTCCCAGCGCGTCGTGATCGACCAGCCGGTGTTCCGCGCCGATCTCTTCGACCAGGTCGACGGCCCGCCCGGGAATCTCCGCAGCGCGCACTTCCATCCGCGGTTCCACGGCGTCGAGCCGTGCGAGCGCCAGTGGCGCGACGAGATCCACGCCGACCCGACAGGTTGGCTCGGCGCGCAGCTGGGTGACCTCCACCAGCTCCTCGAGCAGTCAGGTGTCGAAGCCGTCGACGGCGAGTGGATCGATCGGGACGCGGTTGCGCTCCGCAGCGCAGTCCCCGACGTGGTGGCCGCCGTCGAGGCGACCTGGGTCGACGTCCGGGCGGACTAGCGCGCGCTACCCGAGCGTCTTCTCCGGGTGCCGGCCGTCGACGTGGCCCATGAACGGCGGGTGGATGCTGTAGCCGAGCAGCTGTCGCAGGCGCGGCGACACGTCGCGCGCCATCTCGGGCGGGACCGCGAGCAAGTAGCTCTCCTGCTGTCGTGCCCACGCCACGACGTACTGGATCGACACCCCGAGCCGGTAGTGATCGGTGGTGTTCGCCCCGCCGGCGTGCCACAGCGTGCCGGGATAGATGGCCACCGAGCCTGCCGGCATCTCGAGGGAGACCAGCTCGGTGGACGGGTCCGGTCGCCCGTCACCCCAGTGCGTGCTGCCGGGCGCGATCAGCGTGCCGCCGTTCTCGGCGGTGAAGTCGTCGATCGCCCACAGCGTGCTGAGCGACAGCGGCCGCCGCGGGCGGGGGAGCCCGTAGTAGAACGCCTCGTCGTAGTGGAGGTCCTGGGCCGTCTCGCCCGGGCCGAGGTTGATCGCCAGCGCCGCGGTGAGGAGGAAGTTCGGGCCGAGGATCGCACCGGCTACGTCGAGGACCCGCTCGTCCTCGATGAGCCGGTCGAATGCCCGCGACTTCGCCGGGAGGCTATAGACGCGCTTCGTCTGGAAGCCCTCGAAGTCGTTGCGCCCGAAGGGGCCCTCGCCGAAGTGGGGCGCGAGCGCCTCGCGGACGGCCTCGACATCCGCCGGCGACAGCGCGTTTTCGAGCACCGCGTACCCCTGGTCCTCGATGACGTCGACGAGCGCGTTGGGCACGCGCCCCGGCATGTCGCCCATGGTGGTGCGCATGACGGCGGTCACCTCGTCTCCTTCCGCGATGCCCAGCTCGGCGCGGAGCCGGTCGGCCAGCTGAACGACGAATGCAGGTCGCGGCTCGGCGGCGTCACGCGTCTGTCGCAAAGCCTCGAACGGATCAGTCACGACCGCCTCCTTCCAAGTACACGCGGCGGTACGCCGCCCGTGCTCGAACAAGCAGTGCGTCCGTAGCGTTGGGCGTGCGGCCGAGCAGGTCGGCGACCTCGGCCACAGGGAGACCGTCCACGTAGCGGAGGGTGAGCGCGAGCCGATGGTGCGGGCCCAGCGCGGCGAGCACCTCGCCTGCTCGCAGCTGGTCGAGCTGGACGTCCCACGGGTCGTCCTCGGCTTCATGGTCCTGCTCGAGGGCGTCCTGCAGGCGGTCTTCCCGGGCGCGCCGCCGCCAGTGGTCGGCCAGCTTGTTGCGCGCGACGCCGATCATCCATGGGATATCGAGCGGCGCAGGGCGCCCCTCCTCGAGGTTCCGCACGGCGGCGAGAAAGGTCTCGGAGGTCAGGTCCTCCGCGGTCGCCGAGTCGCCGCAGCGGTGGAGGAAGTACCCGTACACCTCGGGCACGGCCTCTCGATAGAAGGAGAGGAACGCCGCGCCGCGATCGGGCCCGGACATCTCCGCCCCGTCGCTCACAGCCGCCTCCGGCCAGTCGCCCACGCCCCCATCATCGCTCCGACGCGGCGATTTCCTACGGGATGTTTGCGATTTCTTTCGATGATCCCGGAACCACAGGGCAGCCCGCGGGTGTACGGGGAGTAATGAAACTTCGCATCCTCGTCGCCGGGATGGTTGTGTTGAGTCTTACCCTGACCTCCTCGACCGCTGACGCCAAGGGCGTGAAGGAGATGAGCATCGGCGGCCCCGGCCTGGTCACTCCGATTCACCTCGACGACACCACCCCAGATGCCGCGCTCTACCCCAACGCCCTCGCTGAGGCATCGGGGTTGTGGTTCTTGAACCAGACGCCCGATCGCATCACGGCCAGCCGGCCGGGTGGCGACCTCGGCCAGCGGTACGTGGCCACCTATGACTACCTCGTCGCGCAGGACAAGACCGCGCCCATTCGTCAGGAGCTGTACCCGTTCGCCGATGGGGGCGCGGTCACGTACACGCCGCGGTCGCAAAAGGTGGGCGAGGGCACCCCTCCGGGTGGTTGGTACCGCGCTGGCCCGAAGCTGACGTTGCTGCTGGTTGCTGTGGGCGTGCCGGTGCCGGCGTCATACGTCGCGCCGGTACCGATTGTGGACGCCCCTCGCCTGACGGGCTGAGCTCAGAGCTTCCGCAGTCGCACCGTGCGCACGGAGTGATCGGGCGCCTTCTCGAGGATCAGCTGGGCGCGCTCGCGGGTCGGGAGGATGTTCTCGTGCAGGTTCAGGCCGTTGATCGTGCGCCAGATCTCTCGGGCGACCCGGGTCGCGTCGGCCTCGGACAACGCGGCGAAGTGATGGAAGAACGACCGCTCGTCGGCGAACGCCGTCTCGCGCAGCGTGAGGAACCGGTCGAGGTACCACTGCTCGATGTCGGACTCGACGGCGTCGACATATATGGAGAAGTCGAAGAAGTCCGACACGAACAGCTGCGGCGGGCGGGCGGTCCGCCCGTCCCCGGTCTGGAGCACGGTCAACCCTTCGAGGATCACGATGTCGGGCTGGCGGACGACCTGCTCCTCGCCTGCCACGATGTCGTACGTGAGGTGCGAGTACACGGGTGCGCTCACCTCGGCCCGCCCGGACTTCACGTCGACGAGGAAGCTCACGAGCCGCCGGAGGTCGTAGCTCTCGGGGAAACCCTTGCGGTCCATGATGGCGCGCTCTTCGAGCACGCGGTTCGGGAACAGGAAGCCGTCGGTAGTCACGAGGTCGACCTGCGGATGATCGGGCCACCGGGCGAGCAACGCCTGGAGGATGCGGGCCGTCGTGCTCTTGCCGACGGCGACGCTGCCGGCGATCGCGATGACGTAGGGAACCTTGGCGGCGGGGCTGCCGAGGAAGGTGTCGGTGACGCGGTGCAGGTTCTGGCTCGCGGCGACATACAGGTTCAGCAGCCGCGACAGCGGGAGATAGATGTCTGCCACTTCGCCGAGCGAGATTCGCTCGTTGATGCCGCGGAGATGGTCGAGGTCGGCCTCGCTCAGCGTGAGCGGCGTGGCGGCCCGCAGCCTTGCCCACTCTTCGCGGGCGAACCGGACGTACGGCGACATTTGCTCGGGTGTCACGCGGCGGTGTCCATGCCGGGCAGCGCGGCCAGGAGTGAGAGTCGCGCCCGGAGGTCGTCCCGATCATTCGCTGTGAGCGTGACGTGGCCGACCTTGCGACCCGGCCGCGGCGCCTTGCCGTAGTCGTGGAAGTGCGCGCCCGAGATCGCGAGGACGCGGTCGGGGTCGGGGAGCGCGCCGATGCAGTTGACCATCGCGCTGAATCCGACGGCCGCCGTCGACCCGAGCGGCCAGCCGAGGATCGCGCGCAAGTGATTCTCGAACTGGCTCGTCACCGCGCCTTCGATGGTCCAGTGGCCGGAATTGTGCACGCGTGGCGCCAGCTCGTTGACGAGGAGCTCGCCCCGGACGTCGAACAGCTCGACCGCGAGCACCCCGGTGTACGCGAGCTCGTCGAGGAGCTTCCCGGCGATCTGCTCGCCGGCGTCCTGGAGCTTCCCGGGCACGCTGGGCGCGGGCGCCACGCTCCACCGGAGGATGCCATCGGCGTGACGGTTCTCGACGAGCGGCCAGCACGAGGTCGCGCCGTCGCGACCGCGCACCGCGAGGACCGACAGCTCGCGGTCGAACGGGATGTGGGCCTCGAGGATCAACGAGTCGGCACCCAGCTCCGTCAGCGCACGCTCGACGTCGCGCGGCTCGCGCAACACGACCTGGCCCTTGCCGTCATAGCCACCGCGGCGTGTCTTGAGGACGGCGGGGAGGCCGAGCTGCTGCACGGCTCGCTCGAGGTCGGCGCGGTCCGCGACCGCCGCGAACGCGGGCGTCGCGATCCCCAGGCGGCGGCACAGCTCCTTTTCGCGGAGGCGGTCCTGCGCCACGTCGAGCGCGAGCGGGGGCGGCAGGACCGGTCGCGCCGACTCGACGAACCGCGCGCCCGACGCCGGCACGCCCTCCCACTCGTACGTGACGACGGCCGCGTCTTCGCTCACCCGAGCCAGGGCCGCTTCGTCGCCGAGCTCCCCGACCACGAGGGGCCCGAGGGCACCAGCGGCGGCGCCCGCGTTGGGATCGAGGAACCGGAAGCGGAGGCCGAGCGGGATCCCCGCGAGCGCGAGCATGCGGCCGAGCTGCCCGCCGCCGAGCACCGCGACGAGCGGGGGAGTCCGGCCACCGGTGGCGTCGGGCACGCCGGCATGCTCCCACGCCGGAATTGAGCGGGACCCCGAAATGGTTCAGCTATTCTGAGATTTCCGCGACAGCGCCGTCGCTCCTGCCGGATCTTCCAACATCAAGTCCTCCCGGGAGCGAGGAGACCTCGGTTGCCCGACTTCGACCGCGCGTCGCGTCGACGCGCCGAACGCGATGCCTGTGGCATCGGCTTCGTCGCGCACGCGTCCGGGAACGCCAGCCGCGAGATCGTCGACCGCGCCCTCACCGGGCTGGCGTGCGTTCGCCACCGCCAGGCCATCGCCGCCGACGGCATCTCGGGCGACGGAGCCGGGATCCTGGTCCCGCTCCCGCATCGTTTCTTCGCCCGGGTCGCCAGCCGGGAGCTCGGGCGCGATCTCGACGCCGACCACCTCGGTATCGTCTCCGCGTTTCTCGCGCTGTCCGACGACGACGCCGTGCGCGTGGCGCAGGCGGCCGTGGCCGACGCGTGCGAGGCGGAGGGGATCGAGGTTGCCGGATGGCGTCCTGTGCCGATCGACGAGTCGCACCTCGGCGCCGCGGCTCGCGTCGACCAGCCGTCCTTCTGGCACGCGATCCTGCTCCGGCCACACGGCGTCGACGGCGTCGAGGCCGAGCGACGCGCATACCGGGCGCGGCGACGGGCCGAGGCGACGTGCCGCGAGGCGCGCGTCCGCCACTACTTCACCAGCTTCTCGTTCGTCACGGTGACGTACAAGGCGCTCGTGCTCAGCGACCACCTCGCCGCGTTCTACCCCGACCTCGCCGACGACGAGTTCGTGGCGCCGCTCACGATCTTCCACAGCCGGTTCTCGACCAACACCACCCCGGCGTGGGAGCGCGCACAGCCGTTCCGACACCTGTGCCACAACGGCGAGATCAACACGGTGCGGGGCAACGAGCTGCGCATGATCGCCCGCGGCGAGCTCGGGACGGAGCAAGCGGGGCTCGGGCCCGAGGAGCTGTTCCGGCCCGTGCTCGATCCCGAGGACTCCGACTCGGGCAAGCTCGACTCCGCGGTCGAGCTCCTCCTGCGCGGCGGGCGCGACATCCGCCACGCCGTCGCCATGCTCGTGCCCGAGGCGTGGGAGGGCCAGCGTGACTTGCCGCGCGGCGTCCGGGGCTTCTTCCGCTATCACGCGTGCCTGACCGATCCCTGGGACGGGCCCGCCGGGCTCATCTTCAGCGACGGTCGACGCGTCGGCGCCGCGCTCGACCGGAACGGCCTCCGCCCGCTGCGCTGGCAGGTGTGCGACGACGGCCTCGTCGTGTGCGCGTCCGAGGTGGGCGCGGTTCCCGTGTCGGGGCACGGCGCCGTGCAGCGCGGCCGGCTGGGCCCCGGCGACATGATCTGCGTCGATCCCGATCGCATCGCCCCTACTCGGTCGCCGTCGCAAGCTCCGGCTCCTGCGACGACGGTCGGCAAAGCCGCCGCCGCGAGTGATGGCGCCGAGCCGACCGCCGCGGTGCAGGACGACACCGCGGTCAAGACGTGGCTGGCCGGCCTGCAGCCGTACTCCCAGTGGGCGCGTGACGGCCTGCTCCCCGCCGACATCGGCACGCCGGTCGAGGTGCCGCCGACGGAGGAGGATCTCGTCCGCCAGCAGGTGGCGTTCGGCCTCACGCGGGAGGAGGTCGCCATGGTGCTCAAGCCCATGGCCACCGACGCCAAGGAGCCGACGTTCTCGATGGGCGATGACGTGCCGTTCGCCGCCGTCGCCACGCGTTCCCGCCCGATCTTCAACTATCTGAAGCAACGGTTCGCGCAGGTCACCAACCCGCCCATCGATCATCTGCGCGAGCGGCTTGTCATGTCGCTGCGCACCTGCCTCGGGGCGCGCCGGCCGTTGCTCACCGAGACACCCGACGCCGCCCACCTGCTCGAGCTGCCCTCCTTCTTCCTCTATCCGGCGGCGGTGGAGGCGCTGGTCGACCGGGACCGGTCGGCGTTCAAGGCGGTCCGGCTGAGCGCCACGTTCCCGGCCGCCGACGGTCCCGGCGGCCTCGAGCCCGCCATACGGCAGCTGGCCGATGCCGCCGCCGAAGCGGTTGCCGCCGGTGCCGAGATCCTCGTGGTCTCCGACCGCGGCGTCAGCGCCGAGCGGGCACCGATCCCGTCACTGCTCGCGCTCGGCGCGGTGCATCACCGGCTCGTCGCCGAGCACACCCGCCAGCAGGCGTCGATCGTCGCCGCGTCGGGTGACGCACGCGACGTCCACGGTGTCGCGTGCCTCCTGGGCTTCGGCGCCGACGCGGTGTGCCCTCGCCTCGCGCTCGAGACCGTGGCGAGCATGGCCGACGACGACCAGCTCGGAGAGCTCCACTCGTCCGAGGCGCAGGCGAAGCTCCAGGCCGCGCTCGAGGACGGCGTCCTCAAGATCTTCTCGAAGATGGGCATCTCGACGGTCGACGGCTACCGCGCCGCGCAGATCTTCGAGGCCATCGGGCTCGGACCGGAGGTCATCGAGACGTGCCTGCGGTTCACGGTGTCGGAGGTCGGCGGCGTCGGGTTCGACACGCTCGGCGCAGACGTGCTCGCGCGCCACGAAGCCGCGTTCGGCGCTGAGAAGGCCGCGCTCGACGAGCCGGGCTTCTTCCGGTACCGCAAGCGTGGCGGCGAATTCCACGGCAACAACCCTGACGTCGTCGACGCTCTGCACGACTCGCTCGGGCTCACACCGGAGGGCGACAGCGAGAACGGCGGGCGGAACCCGAAGAAGAAGCGCGACGACGAGGGGAAGCTCGCCGGGGTCGAGCCGGCGCCGAACGAGGACCAGGGGAAGGTCATCGTCCTCCAGGGGCCGGACGCCGAGCCGATGCCGGAGCCCGACCCGACGGATCTGCGCGCCGCGCACTTGCTGCAGGGCGCGATCAAGGAGGGCCGGGGCGACCTGTACGAGAAGTTCCGTGAGCTCGTCGAGTCGCGCCCGACCACGGAGCTGCGCGACCTGTTCGAGCTCGCGGCCGGCGGTGAGGCGATCGCGCTCGAGGACGTTGAGCCGGCCGAGGCCATCACCCGCCGGTTCTCGACCGGCGCCATGTCGCACGGCGCGCTCTCCGCGGAGGCGCACGAGACGCTTGCGATCGCGATGAACATGATCGGCGGCAGGAGCAACTGCGGCGAGGGTGGCGAGGACCCCGCACGGTTCCGCACCCGCGGGACGGACCGCGACCGCAACTCGCGTGTCAAGCAGATCGCTTCCGGCCGATTCGGCGTGACGCCCGAATACTGCGCGTTTGCCGACGAGTTCAACATCAAGATCGCGCAGGGATCGAAGCCGGGGGAGGGCGGCCAGCTCCCCGGCCACAAGGTGAGCCGCGAGATCGCGCGCCTGCGTCACACCCAGCCGGGCGTGGGGCTGATCTCGCCGCCGCCGCACCACGACATCTATTCCATCGAAGACCTCGCCCAGCTCATCTACGACCTCAAGCAGGTCAACCCGCTGGCCGAGGTGTCGGTGAAGCTCGTCGCCGAAGACGGCGTCGGCACGATCTCGGCCGGCGTCGTGAAGGCGCTCGCCGACGTGGTGCAGATCTCCGGCAACAACGGCGGCACCGGCGCGTCGCCGCTGTCGTCGATCAAGAACGCCGGCATGCCGTGGGAGCTCGGCCTCGCCGACACGCAGCAGGCCCTCATGGAGAACGAGCTGCGCGACCGGGTTCGGATCCGCGTCGACGGCGGGTTCAAGACCGGCCGCGACGTCGTGATGGCGGCGCTGCTGGGCGCGGACGAGTACTCGTTCGGAACGGCGGCCATGCTCGCCGAAGGCTGCATCATGGTGCGCGCCTGCCATCGCGACACCTGTCCGACCGGCATCGCGACGCAGCGACCCAATCTGCGGGCGAAGTTCGCGGGGACGCCCGAAGGCGTCGCGACGTACATGATCTTCGTCGCCGAGGAAGTACGGCGCACCCTGGCATCGCTCGGGCTGCGCACGCTCGACGATGCGATCGGGCGCGTTGACCTGTTGCAGCAACGGAAGACCGGCGACGCGCGCGCGGACTCGCTCGACCTGTCGCCTCTGCTCGCGGGTCCGTTCGGCGACGGGCCCCGCCACTTCGTGGCCACGATGCCGATCCAGCGGCCGCGCTCCGCGCTCGACGAGCAGCTCCTCGCCGACGCGTTCCCGACCCTCTGGGGCGGTGGCGAGCTCGAGCTCGAGTACGAGATCACCAACGCGGACCGGACCGTCGGCGCGTCGCTGGGCGGCGCGATCGGGCTCGAGTGGGGCCAGGGGCTGCCGCCGGGATCCGTGACCGCGCGGCTCACGGGCTCGGCCGGGCAGAGCTTCGGCGCGTTCCTCGCCGACGGCGTCGCACTCGACCTCGAGGGCGAGGCAAACGACTACCTCGGCAAGGGCATGGGGGGCGGGCGCGTGACGGTGCGGCCGCCCGATGGCGACGCCGGCGACGCGGTCCTGGCCGGCAACACGGTGCTGTACGGCGCGACCGGAGGGCTCGTGTTCATCGCGGGCCGCGTCGGTGAGCGCTTCATGGTGCGCAACAGCGGCGCGACCGCCGTCGTCGAGGGCACCGGCGACCACGCGTGCGAGTACATGACCGGCGGTACGTGCGTCATTCTCGGGCCGTTCGGCTACAACCTCGGCGCCGGCATGACCGGCGGTCAGGCATTCGTGTTCGATCCCGGCGGGATGTTGTCGGCTCGGCTCAATCCGCAGCTCGTCGAGGCGTCGAAGCTCGACGATCCGCAGGCGACGGAGCTGCGCTTCCTCGTCGAGCGACACCGCGAGCTGACCGGCTCGGCGCGCGCGGGCGAGATGTTGGACGACTGGGACGCGACGTTGCCCAGCTTCTGGCGCGTCGGGCCCGTCGGTGAGGTCGCCCGCATCGAGCGCGCCAACCAGAACGTCATCGGCGCCGCCCGGTAGACCAGTTCGCTCGCTGCAAGCGCGTCGCCGGCAATGTGATGAGCGGGTGAGGCGGAGCGCCGGTAGGAGCTAACCCGACAACAGCAGCTGCGGCCGCGAGTCGTAGCCGAAGACGCTGGCCACGGGCCGGCGCAGCAGACCGTTGCGCTCGTCCTCGTAGCTGCGTGTGGCGTCGTTGTACGCCTTCACCGCGGGTGATGGCGGAAGCGTGCCCTGGAACGCGGCGATGGCCTGGTTGAGCGGGTCGACGCCCTTGAGGCGATCGGAGCTGAGTACCACCGCCTGCAGGCGGGTGGCGAGGCCTTCGAGCTGATCGGCGGTCCCCGCCTCGGCGTCGGCGTCGGCGTCGCCGGCGCGGCGCAGCCGGTCCCAGCGGGCGAGGTTCAAACCGAGGGCACGGGCGACGTCACGGTCGCCCGCCCCGGCGGCGGCGAACTCGGCGTTGACGGCCGTGAGCTTCTCGTAGCGAGCTGCGAGGGGCGCTCGCAGCGGCGTCCACGTCCGGTCCACCGCGCCCTGGGCGTCGTCCAGCTTCGAGCGGGTCGTGAGGACGAGCGCGACTCCGCCCGCGAGCAGGAGGACCAGGACGACGACGGCGAGACGCCGGACCCGACGAGCCATCAGCGGGAAACCTACTGGCGGGCTCCCCGAGGATCGCTCATCCCCTGCGCCGAGGGTCCGACGCCTCGGCGACAGTTCATCGGAATTGGGTGTACCCCACCTGAGTAGCAGATACTCAATTCAGGCCGGATCCGGTGAACACAGCGGACCGTATGGCTAGCGTCGCAAGCCGGAGCTTGCGACGGCGCCAAGGAGACTCGTGTGATCACCGGCATCGCGCACACCGCCGTGTGCGTTCCCGACGTGGAGGCCGCCGTGGAGTGGTACCGGTCGGTCCTCCGCCTCACCGTCCTCTCGCCGCCGTACCTCGTGGAGGGGGAGGCGATCGAGCGCGACATGGGCGAGCTGCTTCCCAGCCCCGTCGCGGTGAAGGCCGCCATCCTCGGATTCCCGGGCGGCGGCGACCGCGTGCTCGAGGTGATCGAGTACCCGCGGGCGCCGGGCCGGCCGCGGCCGGCGGACGCGACCGTCGTGGACCACGGCTTCACCCACGTGGGCCTGGTGTGCGACGACCTCGAGACGACCAGGGCCGACCTCGAGGCCGCCGGCGTGCGCTTCCTCACCCGCGGGAACGCCGAGCTCATGGGCCTGCGCACCGCGTGGTTCGCCGACCCGCACGGCCTCGTGTTCATCCTCATGGAGAAGCGCGACCCCGGGAAGCCGTACTACGCGCAGTACTGAACGCCGCTAGCCAGTCGCCGTCGCAAGTTCCGGCTCTGCGGCGCCAGCCGTCACACCCCGTCGCTACGATCTCTGCATGGCCCGCTCCCGGGTCGTGGTCGTGGTGATCCTCGCCGCCGCCTCGATCGGGGGCTGGCGGCTCGGCGAGGCCCGCCGCGCGGCCACGGCGGAATGGAACGTCGTCGACGTGATCGACGGCGACACGATCCGGGTCGCCCGCGGCGACCAGACCGACACCGTGCGGCTCCTCGGTATCGACACCCCCGAGACGCACGACCCGCGCAAGCCGGTCGAGTGCTTCGGGCCCGAAGCCGCCTCGTACACGGACGCGCAGCTGCGCGGGCGGTCGGTGCAGCTCGAGGCCGACATCGAGGAACGCGATCGGTACGGCCGGCGCCTCGCGTACGTCGTCGCGGGCGGCGAGCGGTTCAACGACGAGCTGCTCCGCCGCGGCTACGCCCGCCTGCTCGTCATCGAGCCCAACGGAGCCCACGCCCGGACGATGCTGCACGAAGAGCTCGAGGCCAAGCGCGCCGGGCGCGGGCTCTGGGGAGAGTGCTGAACCCCCGGCGCGCTACACGCTGTCGGCGGTGAGCCGGGTACGCAGCTTGTCGATGGCCCGGCCCAGGACGTCACGGGTCTCGGTGTGCGACCAGCCGAGGTCGTGGGCGAGGTCCTTCATCGAGGTGGCCGGGCCGTGCAGCCCGAACCGGCGGGCGACGAGCTCGTACTCGCTGGGGTTCAGGCACTCGAAGGCGTGCGGGTCCGCTCGGAGCTCGAGCGCGTCGAGGTCGACGTCGTCGTCGGTGGCGGGGTCGTCGACGCCGCGGGGTAGGTCCGGGTAGGGCCATCCGTCGTCGGAGGGAAAGACCGGGAAACTCGACCAGGCGGCCATACGTCACCCCCGTGCAGCGCTCGTCACCCGCATGGTGGCCGAGGGCGACGGAGGCGTCAACGGCTCCACTGGGCGCTCTCGCAAGCTCGAGCTCCTGCTCCGGCGGTCGGCAGAGCCGCCGCCTCCGCGGGGCCCACTGGTCGCTCTCGCAAGCTCGAGCTCCTGCTCCGGCGGTCGGCAGAGCCGCCGCCTCCGCGGGGCCCTCAGGCGTCGTGGCGGCCGACCAGCTCGAGCAGGGCCTCGCCGTGGCGCTCGACCTTGACCGGCCCGATGCCCGGGATGGTCAGCAGGTCGCCACGAGAGCGCGGTCGGTCCCGCGCGACAGCCTGGAGCGTCGAGTCGTGGAAGATGACGTACGCGGGGACGCCGGACGCCCGGGCCAGGTTGCGGCGCCATTCGTGGAGCGCGTCGAGCAGCTCCGAGCTCGCGGGGTCGGTGTCGCGGCCGGGCTGGGCGCCCGATCGCCGGCGCGCCCCGGCCACCTGGGCCCGTGCCGCCGCGAGCCCGGCGCCTGCGTCGTCGTCGTCGCCATCGGTGTCCGCCGCCCGGGCCGAGGCGACAGCCCGCTCGATGGGAGCCAGCCACGGGCTCGCCGAGCGGCGGTACGTCCGCACCCCGACCGTGCGCCGTTGCGCCCAGCTCAGGCGCAGGTTCTGCTCCGCGCGTGTGACCGCGACGTACAGCAGACGCTGCTCTTCGGCGATCTCGGAGGGAGTCTCGGCGTGCACGATCGGCACCAGGCCCTTCTCGAGCCCGACGACGAAGACCGTGTCGAACTCGAGGCCTTTGGCGCGATGAAAGCTGAGCAGCTCGACGGCGTCCGCGTCGGCGCCGGCGACACCGGCGTCGTCACCGCTGCGCAGCGCGGCGTGGAGGAACTCGAGAAAGCCGTCGAACGATCCGCCCCCGCCGTCGGCGGCGAGGTAGTCGCGGCCCAGGCGGGCGATCGCCTCGACGTGCTCACGGCGCTCCTCGGGCGCGCCGTCGACGTCATCGGCGAGTGCCTCGAGGTGCCCGGCGAGGGGAACGCCAGGCCGCTCGCGCGTCTCCCGGCGCAGCGTGTCGAGAGCGACCTTGACCTCGGGCCGGTCGAGGAACTGCGCGCCGCCGCGCACGCGGAACGGGACGCCCTCTCGCCGCAGCGCCTCCTCGAACAACGCCGACTGCGCGTTCGTCCGGTACAGGACCGCCACCGACGACCAGCGCCGCCCCGGCACGTGCGCTCGCCGGAGTGCCTGGGCGACGCCCTCGGCCTCGTCGTCGTCGGTCGGGAAGGCGCGGACCACGGGGAGCGGCCCATCGGGTCGTGAGCTCCGAACCGCTGCCGGCGCACCGTTGGTCGTCAGCAGCGCGGCCGCGGTCGACACGACCTGCGGCGAGGAGCGGTAGTTGGTCCCGAGCCGCACGACGCCGGCGTCGCGGAAGTGGTGGGTGAACCGCGTGAGGTACTCGACATCGGCTCCCGCGAACCCGTAGATGGCCTGGTTGTCGTCGCCGACGACGCAGAGATCGGGACGGTCGCCGAGCCAGGCGCGCACGAGGCGGAACTGGGCCGGGTTCGCGTCCTGGAACTCGTCGACGAAGAGGTGGCGGAAGCGCCACCGCTGCGCAGCCTGGAACTCGGCGTCGGTCTCGAGCGCATGCGCGCACCAGCGGATGAGATCGTCGAAGTCGACGAGGCCGCGTCGCCGCCGCTCACGCTCGAACCGCTCGAAGATCATCGCGACCTCGGCCGGCGACCGTGGGGGCGTGCGTCGCGCCGCCTCGGCCGCGGCCTGGTAGCCGTCAGGAGCGATAAGACGCGCCTTGGCCCACTCGATCTCAGCTGCGATCTCGGCTGCAAGGAGACCGCGCTCGGCGCCGCGGCCGGGCAGCATCGGCACGAGCAAGCGCGCCTTGCGTTCGAGGAGCTTCGGCATCGGGCGGTCGCGGTCCTCGCAGAGTCGCCGGAGCTGCGCCAGCGCGATCGAATGGAACGTGCCCGCGGCAACGAGGCGGCGCACCCCGAGCTGAGTGAGCCGGTCACCGAGCTCGCCGGCGGCCTTCCGGGTGAACGTGACGGCGAGCGTGTGGGCGGGGTCGATGTGCGCGTGCCGCGACTGCCAGGCGATGCGGCAGGTCAGGACGCGCGTCTTGCCCGCACCCGCGCCCGCGAGGATGGCAAGGGGAACGGTGGGCGTGGTGACGGCCTCGCGCTGCGCGTCGTCCAGCCCCTCGAGCAACGGGTCGTCTCCCACTTGCTTGACCATACCGATCGGGTACGACAGGAAGCTGGGACACCCAGCGGGAAACCGAGACGTGGGAAGGCCCCGAGTAGTCTTCGCTGCGTCGCAGCTCCGATCTCCTCGGGGCCGATCCCGGTTCGGATCGCCGCCTAGCAGACTCCCCGGCGGGCGGGGTGCCGACATCAACTGCGTCCCGGCCGCTGGCGCCTGATGACACCGACGTTCAGCCGCCGACCGGCTCCTCGGACCCGTAATCCGGCGGCTGCCTATCTGACAAACACCAGTGCCGTGCCCTCGTCTACCGGTGCAAGCGAACATACGACCGAGCCCGCGCGGCGTCAAGAGGCTCTCGAGCCCCGGCTACGTTCGAACCGCGGCGACGGCGGCTTTGCCGACCGTTGCCGCAAAGCCGGAGCCTGCGACGGCGACAAACGAGGCGACAAGGAGAGCTAGTGCACGTGTTGCGCGACCGCTTCGAAGAGCTCGTCGCCGACGCGCTCGACGCCATCCCGCCCGACCTCGCCGCGCACATGGACAACGTCGTGGTGCTGGTCGAGGACTGGCCGACACCGGAACAGCTCGGCGGGCGTCCCGGGACGCTGCTCGGGCTCTACGAGGGCGTCCAGCTCACCCAGCGCTCGCCGATCAATTACGCGGGCGTGATGCCCGACCGCATCACGATCTTCCGCGGCCCCCTCAGCGAGCGCTCGCGAGATGAAGCGGACCTCGCCCACCAGATCCGCGTCACCGTGATCCACGAGATCGCGCACCACTTCGGTATCGACGACGCCCGCCTCCGCGAACTCGGCTGGGCATAGGCTCCGATTCGTGCGGGAGCGGGCCGGATGGCGGAACTGGGGGCGCAACCAGGAATGTGATCCGGCCGCCGTCGAGACGCCGATGAGCGAGCTCGAGGTGGTGGAGGCGGTCCGCCGTGCGAAGCGCGCCGGGCAGACCGTCAAGGTCGTCGGCGCCGGTCACTCCTTCACCGGGATCGCGTGCACCGACGGTCGCATGCTGCGCCTCGGCTCGCTCAACCGCGTCGTCGCCCTCGACGCCGACGCGGGCACGGTGACCGTCGAAGGCGGTATCCCGCTGTGGCAGCTCAACGACGAGCTCGCGACGCGTGATCTCGCGCTCGCCAATCTCGGTGACATCGACCGCCAGTCGATCTCGGGTGCGATCGCGACAGCCACGCACGGGGGCGGGAAGCAGTTCGGCGGGCTCGCCACGTTCGTCACCGGGCTCGAGCTCGTCACGGCCGACGGCGAGATGTTGCGCTGCTCCCGGGACGAGGAGCCCGAGGTGTTCGAGTGCGCACGCGTCGGATTGGGTGCCCTCGGCGTCGTCACCAAGGTCACCCTGCAGTGCCAACCCGCGTTCCGGCTTCACTCGATCGAGAAGCCGCGGCCGCTGGACTCGCTCGTCGACGACCTCGACGACATCATCGACCACAACGAGCACATCGACTGTTACTGGTTCCCGCACACCGACGTCGCCACGGTCAAGGTCGCCAACCGGACCAACGAGCCGATTCGCACCAAGTCGTCGTGGAAGGCGTGGCGCGACGACATCCTGCTCGCCAACTTTGCGTTCGGCGCCGCGGCCGCGCTCGGCCGGCGACGCCCCGATGCGGTCCCGAAGCTGATGAACCTCGTGGCGGGCGGGATCGGCAAGACCGAGGTCGTCGACGTGAGCCACCGGGTGCTCTGCAGCACGCGGCTCGTGCGCTTCGTGGAGATGGAGTACGCGATCCCACGCGCGGAGCTCGGCAAGACCTTGCTGCGCGTGCGCGATCTCATCGCGCGCGAGGGCCTGTCGGTCAACTTCCCGATCGAGCTGCGGGTCGCAGCCGCCGACGACATCCCGCTCAGCACGGCGCAGGGCCGCGAGACGGGCTACCTCGCCGTGCACCTCTCGGCCGGGACGCCGTTCGACACCTACTTCCGAGGGGTGGAGGCGATCATGGACGACGTCGGTGGTCGCCCGCACTGGGGGAAGATGCACTACCAGAGCGCCGAGACGCTCGCGCCCCGCTATCCGGAGTGGTCGCGCTTCAAGGCCGTTCGCGCCCGCCTCGACCCCGAGGGGCGGTTCCGGAATCCGTATCTCGACCGCGTGCTCGGACCGATCGCGTAAGGAGGCGCGTGCCCTACCCCCGGCACCTGATCAACGAGGGTGAGACCGTCGCGCTCGACCTGCACCCGCACTGGTGGTACTTCTCGAAGCACATCCTCACCGGGATCCCGCTGTTCCTCGCGCTCATCGGCGTGATCGCGCTGCAAGGGAGCGGAAGCGACGCGCTCAAGACGGTCGTCGGGTGGGGGTGGGCGATCCTGGCGCTGCTCTGGGTGGCGTGGCTCGCCGTCAAGTACTTGCAATGGCAGTACACCCACTTCGTCGTGACGGACGACCGCGTGATCTTCCGCACCGGCATGCTGTCGAAGCACGGCGTCGAGATCCCGCTCGAGCGGATCAACAACATCAACTTCAACCAGCGGATCTTCGAGCGGATCATCGGCGCCGGCGACCTCGAGATCGAGTCGGCCGGCCGGGAGGGCCAGTCCCACTTCGAGGACGTGCGCCATCCCGACGGCGTCCAACAGGAGATCTACCGCCAGATGGAGCTCAACGCGAAGAAGCAGGCCAGCTGGTCGGCGCCGCGGATGCAGCCGAGCGCGGGCGCCAGCATCCCGGAGCAGATCGAGCAGCTCGCGGCGCTGCGGGACAAGGGCTACATCACTGCGGGCGAGTTCGAGTCCAAGAAGGCCGCGCTCCTCGAGCGGATGTAGTCACGGCTCCGCGCGTCGTCTCGCTCGTCCCGTCGGTCACCGAGACGCTGCGCGGCCTGGGTTTGGACCCGGTCGCCTGCACCCGGTTCTGCGAGCAGCCCGACCTCCCGGCCGTGGGCGGAACCAAGAACCCCGACGTCGCCGCGATCGCCTCGCTCGCGCCCGACGTCGTGGTCGTGAACGACGAGGGGAACCGAATCGAGGACGCCGAGGCGCTGGCGGCTGCGGGGCTGCGCGTGCACTCGATGTCGCCGCGGTCGGTCGCGGACGTGGGCCCGGCGATCGTCGCTCTCGGCGAGGCGCTCGGGTTCGACGTGCCCGCGCCGTTCCCACTTGAGGAGTGGGGCCGCTGGCTCGAAACGCAACGCGCCGCAGCGCCGGACACGCGCCGACGGTCGGCGGTCTTCGTCTGGCGACGGCCGTGGATGACGATGAACGCCGACACGTACGGATCTTCGCTCCTCGAGCTGCTCGGCATCGACAACGTGTTTGGCGGCGCGGACGACCGCTATCC